>NZ_CACSIH010000084.1:0-44379 GCF_902705805.1 Alteromonas alvinellae
CGCTTGTCGCTTGTCGCATTACCCTTGATCTTTTCTGAAAATACATTAAATTGTTTATATAAGATTTATCTTATTTAAAGTTGTTAGTCTCGCGTATAACTTTAATTAAGTTGCAGCTCTTATTAAGAAGCAGTCTTCGAATCTATTTCAGTGCAGCAGGATGATGCATGGGAAAAGCCAAATTTTTCTAAGCATTAATGAATGCACTTAAGCGCAGTCCAACTAGGAGTTCATTGTTATGTTTACGGCAGTTATTGAAAGATTACTGTTTTTGTCTACCCACAAAGGAAAGTGGGTATATGCCGTCTTATTGTTGGCTGTCTTATTTTGTGCTTATCAAATGCGGTTAATTACGATAGACACCGATCCGGAGAATATGCTTGAAGCCAATCATCCTGCCCGCGTGTTTCATAACGATGTGAAGCATACTTTTGCTATGCATGACGCGATTGTGGTGGGGGTTATAGCATCATCGGCGAATGACACTGCTACTGAGAATGCCGATAGAACTACCAATAAAGGCATCTACACACCAGAGAATCTAAGTGCAATAGACAAGGTTACTCAACATATATTGAACACTGAGGGCGTGATTGCTCAAGATGTCATGTCGTTTTCAACGGTGGACAACATCACTCAGGGCGATAGTGGCGAGCTTAAGTTTTCTTGGATGATGCCAAACGCTCCGGCGTCTCAAGAGGAAGCGGGGAAAATTGCTGAGGCAATAGCACGTCTTCCGATGTTGCAAGGTACCCTGGCCTCTTCTTCTAAAAATGCAGCCGCTATTTATGTGCCAATTAAAGACAAAAATGAAAGCTTTCGAATTGCAGAAGACATTCGCGCATTTATTGGTGCGAATACAACAAACGAAACATTGCAGTGGCACATAACAGGGCTGCCCGTTGCTGAAGATCAGTTCGGCGTTGAAATGTTTATTCAAATGGCAATTTCAGCGCCAGCTGCGGGATTGATGATTTTTATTCTCTTATTTGTTTTCTTCCGTAATTTCACGTTGATTACTGCCCCAATGGTGGTAGCAATGGCAACGGTAATTATCACAATGGGCGCCTTAATCGGCTTAGGTTTCACTGTGCACATCATGTCATCCATGATTGCCATATTTTTGATGCCAATAGCTGTTGTCGATTCGGTGCATATATTGTCTGAGTTTTCAGACCGCTATAAACCAGGTCAAAAGGCCGATGATGTGATTACCACTGTGGTTGAACACTTATTTCAACCGATGCTTTATACGTCGCTGACCTCGGCAGCCGGTTTCTATTCACTTATGCTTACACCGATCCCGCCGGTGCAAATCTTCGGCGCCTTCATTGGTTCAGGTATCCTGTTGGCTTTCGTTATTACGCTCACTTTTATTCCTGCTTATATATCAAGAATGTCCCCAGAAGCGCTGGCTAAGTTGCAGGCTGCGTTACATACCGATGCCAACTCATCTTCAGTAAAGGCTACGTATCTACAGCGATTTGTATACGGTATTCGCAATGTTGCGCTTAATTACAAAGGTGCGTTACTCGTAGCGTTCATGGTGATTTCAGCGGTATCAGTGTGGGGTATTTTCCAAATACAAATTAACGACAACCCTGTGCGCTGGTTTAAAGAAAATCATGAAATTCGTGTAGCAGATAAGGCGCTTAACAAGGAGTTTGCGGGTACGTACAACGCGTACATTGTTATTCAAGATACCCGCGAGCTGAAAAGTGCAAGTGAAATACTGCAAAGTGCAGTGTTGCCCTCTTCGTTAGATGAATGGCGCAAAACAACCCTCGATACACTCAACAATGAAAATGCCGGTAATAATTATGAGACTCTCGCATTTGCCGTCGACGATGCATTGTTCGGTGATCTAGACAGCAACGAATATGACGCCTTAAATCGCTTGCTTTCAAGCATTGATGAAATTAAAGGCACAAGCAAAACGTTTCAACAGCCCGATAATGTAGCGCTGCTTTCAGACCTGCAAAGTTACTTAAGCACTCAAACGCTGGTGGGTAAAACTCAGTCCCTCAGTGATGTGGTTAAAGTAGTTAACCGAGAGCTGCACTCGGGCAATGACAGTGACTACGTGTTACCTAATACTCAGCCAGCGATAGCACAGACGCTTTTACAGTATCAGTCCTCTCATAGACCGCAAGACTTGTGGCATTTCGTGACACCAGACTATCGTAAAACCTTGGTGTGGCTGCAGCTATCAAGTGGTGATAACCAAGATATGACAGAGGTAATTGAGTTGGTAGATAACTACTTTGCTCAACATCCATTGCCTGACGGCCTAACTTATCAATGGGCAGGTAAAGCGTACCTAAATGTAGTGTGGCAGGACAATATGGTTGCAGGCATGTTAGACAGCTTACTTAGCGCCTTCATTATTGTTTTCGTGATGATGGTGTTGCTGCTGCGCTCGCTGGTGTTTGGCCTATTAGCTATGCTGCCTCTTACCATAACTATCACCTTTATTTACGGCGCTATTGGCATTGTAGGTAAAGATTACGACATGCCAATTGCCGTGCTTTCGGCCCTTACATTGGGTTTGTCGGTAGACTTTGCCATTCACTTCTTGGCTAGAGCTAAAGAGATCTACAAGCAAACTGGTGATGTGAATGCCACGCTAAGTGCTATGTTTGAAGAGCCTGCTAGCGCTATAACTCGTAATGCGCTGGTTATTGCGCTTGGCTTTACGCCGCTGCTTTTAGCGCCACTCGTGCCTTACATTACCGTGGGTATTTTTCTGGCAAGTATCATGTTTATTTCGGCACTCGTTACGCTGCTGGTGTTGCCAGCTGCTATGACTTTGCTTAAACGTTGGGTTTTCAAGGAGGCCTAAAATGCGTATTTCCATATTATCAACTCTAAGGTTGCGTCGACCAACAAAGTTAAATCTACGCAGCTCATTCACGGGGCTTGTTGCGCTATTACTTATATCAGGTAATGGTTTCGCTCAAACCTCGGCAAACCAAAACGGTAGTAATATAGATGTTGCCGAAATCGTCAATAAGGCCGAGCAAGCAGCGTATTACGCAGGCAATGACGGGCGTTCAATGGCGAGAATGCTGATTGTAGATGAGCAAGGTCGAAAGCAAATGCGTCAGTTTACTATTCTGCGCAAAGATGTGCTGAATGAGGCAGGCGCCGACACCGGCGATCAACGAATGCTGGTTTTCTTTAGCCGTCCTACTGAAGTTGAAGGTACGGTATTTCGCGTTGAAAAGCATGCGGCGCTTAATTCTGATGACGACCGTTGGTTATATTTACCAGCTTTAGATTTAGTAAAGCGAATCGCGGCAGGCGATAAACGTACATCGTTTGTTGGTTCTCATTTCTTCTATGAAGATGTTTCAGGCCGCGCAACGGCGCAAGACAGTTTTGAGCTGCTTGAACAAACCCAAACTCATTATCGCTTAAAAGCGACGCCTAAGGACACAGCGCTCGTAGAGTTCAGCCACTATGTAGTAGAGATAGACAAAGACACTTACTTGCCCACCTTAATTAACTTTTATAAGGGTGACAATAACTACCGTCGTGTTGAAGCTGTGACCATTGAGACTATACAGGGCAACCCAACTGTGGTGAGAAGTAAGGTGACGGACCTTACATCAGGTGGCTATACCCTTATGGAATTCAGAGGGATTGAGTACGACATAGGTCTTCCAGATAGCATATTTAGTGAGCGTAGCCTACGTGTACCACCGCAAAACTATATTAAATAACACTATCTCTAAAAAGGAGGGCAGCACTGTGCGCTTGTCTAAATTACTAGCTCCATCCATGTGGATAACGCTGCCTAGCCAAGCCTATAGTCTTTCTGAGCGGGTTAAAAAGCAATGGAGGGCGCACGTTTTGCTCGCGCCTTTTATTTTCACTTTTGCGTTCACGGCTGTAGTTAGTCTACCGCTAAACGCCCAGACAGTGAGTGTTGAAAACCAGAATCAGAAAGACCCGGTGAAAAGCGGCGCTCAAGAACAGGAAGCTAGCGCAAACGACGAGTGGGACAGCGTGTGGCCTGGGGACGACAATGTCGAATCAGGTGACGATTGGAACGATGAGTGGGATGACGAATGGGGCACTGAGAGCAAAAGTAAACTTCGTATTTCTGGCTTTGCCGAGCTCGCAGTAGGAAACCGTTTTTCCCGTGACATGGCTACTGCGTTTGGCAGTCAGAATTCACAAATGAACGAGAGTTTCCAAGCTGCTAACGCGCCATCCGTGCTAAATAACAGCACATTGCGCGACGCCAGAGTTCAACTTCGCGCAGACTATGCATTAGACAGTTCTTCCATTTCCAGTAAAGCAGACGTTTGGTATGACGGCGTTACATCGTCGTGGGAATCACAACTTCGCGAACTGGCATGGCAAGGTAGCTTAAGCAGCATTCTACCCAGCGCTTTAGTCGGCACGGGGGACTGGGCAAGTGCATTTGACATCAAAGTCGGTAAGCAAGTACTGACCTGGGGGACAGGGGATTACTTGTTCTTAAATGATCTCTTCCCAAAAGATTATCAGTCGTTCTTTGCAGGAAGAGAAGACGAATACCTTAAAGCGCCGAGTAATGCATTAAAGGTGTCGGGCTACACGGATATTGCCAATGTAGATTTAGTCGTCACACCTGAATTTGAGCCTGATATTGGTATTACAGGCGAAATATTTTCTTTTTACAGCCCGCAATTGGATGAAAACATTGCCCCTTCGTTTTCTGTTGAGCGCGAAAATCGCCCACGAGGAAGTGAGCTTGCCTTAAGGGTGTATAAATCCGTTAAAGGGGTAGAGATCGCAGGCTATGGTTACACCGGTTATACAAGGCAGCCCACCGCGACAGATTCTCTTGGAAGGCCTCGCTACAGTAAAATGAATGCCTATGGCGCAAGTGTTGTTACGCCTCTGGGGCGGGGGATAGCAAATGCGGAATACGTTTTCTACAACAGCCTTGAAGACATAGATGGAACTGACCGGCAAATAGCGAATGATCAAAGTCGTTTCTTACTAGGCTATAGCCAAGAAATTGCCGCAAATCTTACCGGTGGTTTCCAGTGGTACACCGAGTACTTACACAATGCGGATGGCCTAGATAGAACAGTCTCGTCTTCTGAGCGAGTTCAGGAAAAATATCGCCATTGGGTGACGACCCGTTTAACGTGGTTAGCACTTCGTCAAACACTGACGTTAAATACTTTTCTGTTTTATTCACCCAGCGATAGCGACGGATACCTAAAGACTACAGTGGCTTATTCGCCCACCGATAAGTGGCAAGTGCGAGCGGGCGTAAATGTGTTTTCAGGTAAGGATAACTATACGTTTTGGGGGCAGTTTGAAGACGCAAGTAATGCGTTTGTTGCCTATCGATTTTATTTTTAATCTTCTTCAATATTTAAGGAATTCGTTATGTCACAGGAAAAAGCATTAACTGCATTTGCAGGGTTCATGGTGTTGTTATCTGTAGTCCTAACCCAGTTTGTTCATGCAAACTTTATGTGGTTCACCGTGTTTATCGGCGCAAACTTATTTCAACAAAGCTTCACTGGCTTTTGCCCAGCAACCCTATTTTTTAAACACGTGCTTGGGCTTAAAAGTGAACGGGAGTTGGCGTGTCCTGCAGACACTTCTACTTCTCGATAGAAAGCCGCTGACTTCTATAATCAAACGAGCGCGCTGGGTATACTAGCTTATTCAACAGTGTTAAATAAGCTAGTTGCCCCGGCTACTCTAGCTTCGCTCTCTACCAAGACCCATACATGGGGTTTGGCAGAATAAAAATCTCTGTGCCCACTCGTGGCATGAGTGACTGAACGTTGGCAGATTCTTGAGTTACGCCGCCTACATCTTCAATGTTGTCCCCAATTTGCATGATAATAGTGTGAGGCACAGCCCACGTAGACGTCGCGTCTTTAGACGTATTTGAACATGCGATCTTGCCTTGGGTAAGCTGCATTCTGCGCAAGTCCTTGTCATTAACCATACCTTCTTGGCCTACCGCTTCTTTGTCTTCAGCAGTGCGGCCAACAACACAGGTATTACTCGTGGTAAGCGGTAAACCTTGCGCCAAGAGGTTATTCCACGTGTGACTATCAAGTGTTTTATCGCGATTCGTAATAAGCGCCACCTTGCCATTTCGTACAACAACTTCATCGATGAAAGCGGCTACTCCCGGTACCAGTGTAGCCTCTTCACGCTTTACCCAATCAGCCCAGCTTTTTGACGAGTAGCCCAAACCTACGCTTTCGCGCTCTTTCTGGTATGTGCTGTTATCTAATACAGTTTCATCAACATCCATAACCACAACGTCGCCATCGGCAAAGCGCGTAGGTAGTGCTGCAATAGCTTGGTTATACACAAAGCTGGAAAGAACAGGGTACTCTTTGCTACTGGTTTGGTATATCACGGCATTTGACAGAGTGTGTGATTTTACACCAGCAAGCGGGGTTGATGGCGTAGACGAGCACGCCGCAATAGCTGATACTGCAGCGCCTATGCACGCTGCTTTGCTGATGTAAGAGAGCTTGTTAAGAGATAACAATGTTATTTTCCTTTTATTGTTTCTTCTGCCTACCGGCTTCAACACTCAAATTATGTCTGAATTTATCGATGAACAGGGCCTGATAATTCAGCAATGGCGTCGTGTGCATGCAGACTTTCTTGATGTTCTACTTTTACACGAAAATAGGTAGCTTGGTAATACGTACTTAACGCTTCATGCAGTCGCCTTACCGAATCTTCTACAAACATTAGGTTTTCAGCATTACGCTTGGCAAACGCCTGTTCATCTTCACGCTTAACTGCGGTTTGAAGCGGTGTGCCTAACGCGTTTTCTATCAAGTCAATAATACCAATAAAATCGGGGATCTCGTTGTCGCTTAAATCTAGGGTTATATCGGCAAAGGAACGCTGTGCATGCGCCGTGGCGATGCTGGCTTGTTTAGAAGCGAGCCAAGCGCCCATTTCTTCTACGGATAAACCTTTTCCTTCGAATTGCTGCACAAATACTTCTGATAACGCCTTGCGAGAGAGGGAGGCCGAACAAGGACAAGTACTAGAGTACGGTACTCTTAACTTAAGCTGTGCCTCATAACGTTCAGGTGATCGTCTTACGCAAAGTGAAGCAGGGTACGATTGATATCCTGACATCCTACTGATAAGCGCAGGACGCGACACGGTGAGGTCAAAGTGTAAATTAAGCTGGGCGCTGTTGCTCAGCCCATCTTGAGACTCGATAAGCGCGTTCATTAACGACACAAGTGCCGACTTATGTAAGTCTTGGTTGCTCAAATATCGCTGTAGCAAGCTGTACAATCGAGACATGTGAATGCCTTTAGCATTGGGTTGATCTAAACTCACTGTTACATCGACTTTTACTTGGCTGGCTAATCGCTCACCGCGCTTAGCTAGCACGTGCAGAGGGATAGCAATGCCCTGCATGCCTACACTATCAATAACAGGAAGTTGTGCAGTGGAATGCTCTGTAGTGACATCGGGAAGTACCGTGTCGGAATGATTAAAACTAGACAAAATAACCTCTGAATGAGACCTCAAAAACGACTTACATCACTAATATTGCGAGCGTCGCTCGATAAGAATTACCCGCTTTTGAGATTATGATGAAACTAATAGGGTTGTGATTGGGTGGTCTCGCGCTCTTCGCAAATAGGCACCTGCACGGTCGACCTAAGCCGATAGTTAATCAGGTGCGCACCAACGATAATAAACGACGCGATTACCGTGATTATCACTTCACCATATTCACCAAGCACTTCGTGTCCTAAGCCTACCCATTCAACCAGTAGCGGACTACTTAAAAGCGTTAGTCCAAAAAAACCAGCAAATACTACCCACTTATTCTTGTGATGTAGGTAGCCTAGTGAGAGCGCAAAAACACCGATGGGCAACACAAAAAACAGCAATATTTGATGGAAGGTTTCATCATTGAGAATTGACACACCTGCCAATGCAGGCATGGAAATTAATAAAATAGGCGTTAATAAACAATGTATTACGCAAAGGGATGAAAGGAGCATAGCGAGCCTGTCTGAAATAAACTGCACTTTTGGCATTGCGCTGCTTCCTTGAGATATCGAATTCATAATATGTCCGAAAATTGCTATGGCGCACGCATAATGGGTGAAGCTTGCGCCTGAGAGAGTAAAAATCTAACTAGCTGCTTATCAGTAAGGCTGGCTGACTTGGAGTTACCTCCAGTGCGCCTTGTCCTTTGTTGGCTACCCAAATTGCATTAACGTGCTGCAGGCTTGGCCAATGGGGAAACCCTGTCATCTCAATACGCTTTACGGGGCCTTGGCAACTAAGCAAATATGCGACACGAAAATCAGAATGCGTGTTGCGATGGGCATGGCCTTCATGCTCGTTAGCTACCTCCCATGGGCTTTCAAGTGTGATATCGAGTAATTCACACGTATTGCTTAGGGTAAAAATGTCGTCAAAGCGCTGAAAAACCTTTTGCGTTTCTTCATAACGTTTTTTCTCGCTAGTCGTGGATGGCGCGTATTCAAACCCCAGGACATCAGCAGCAGGCAGCTGCAGCACAAACTGCCACTCACTTCCCGCTTGTAGGATTTGTAGTTTGCCTTCGCCGTGAGTATGAGGCGCAGCATGAACAGCGTTGATACCCATCCCAGCCAAATTCAATCCGACAAAAGTACCTACCTTAAGAAAAGTTGAAGAGGCGCGTAGCGCTTTTTGTGAATTCTTCCACGTAATAGAAATAGTTTTCATTTTTACCTCTTGTGTAAACGTTACAATATAACATACCATAAAAATAAATATGATACATTATCACATTACACAAATTCAGAGGTTAGAATAATGAAACTGTCTCGATTGGCGTTAGGCTTATCGCTTTCAGCGCCTGCGTTGCTATTAGCATCTCCGTCAGTACTGGCACAAACACTTTCTGGCACGGTAACTAATGCAGCCGGAAAGCCGCTCGCCAATGCCACTGTTGAAATTGAGGCGCTAAAGCGTGTTACCAGCACTAACGAGCTGGGCGAGTTTACTTTCTCTAACGTAAAGGAGGGCGACTATACGCTTCACATATTCGCCTCTGGCTTCGCTCACTTACATGAGCACACGCAAGCTCAATCTGACAACGCGGGTGGCGCTAACTTTGTCTTGGCGCGCAGTGCTATCGAAGTCATTGACGTGCACGCCACGCCTATGCATTTATCGGTGATGGAATCGGCCACTCCAGTGAGCGTGTTATCTGGCGAAACCTTACGTCGGCAACAAGCGGCCACGCTGGGCGATACGCTAGAAAAATTACCCGGCGTACAGTCTAACTTCCATGGCAATGTTGCGAGCACGCCAATTATTCGTGGCCTTAGCGGACCACGGGTACTGATTACTCAAAATGGCTTGGATGTGAGCGACGTTTCCCGTGTTGGCCCCGACCACGCAGTAGCAAGTGAAGCCTCAACCGCTAAACAAATTGAAGTGCTGCGTGGGCCAGCAACCCTGTTCTTCGGAAGCGGTGCGATAGGCGGTGTGGTGAACGTAGTTGACCAACGTGTGCCCACGTCCACTGAAACGCGCGGTGAATTTGTATTAGAAACGCAAACCGTTAACGACCAGAAACTTGGAACGTTTAACGTGACTACTGGCGTGGACAACATAGCCTTTTACGCTGACGGTTTTTATCGCGATTCAAATGATTATGAAACACCTGTTGCCCCTGACATTGATGACCCAGATGGCGCCCATGTGGTTGAAAACAGTAACGAAGAATCGAATGGGTTTACGTTAGGGACCAGCTATTTATTCGACCAAGGCTATGTTGGCGTAGCGGTAGAGCGATTTGAGCGAGAGTATGGCGTGCCTGGGCACAGCCATGGCGGAGATACTTCGGTATTCGCTGATCTTGAGCAAACTAAGTATCAGCTTTTAGGTGAGTACAACTTTACCAATGACTTTTTGCAAAGTGTTCACTTTAGAGCGGGTTATACCGATTATGAACATGCTGAAGTTGAGGGCGGTTTAGTAGGTACCACTTTTAGTAATGAAACCGAAGAACTACGCGTAGACTTATTGCATAAACCCATGGCTGGCTGGCGCGGTGGAATCAGCCTTCATTACAAAGGGAGCGATGTATTTGCTCAAGGCGAAGAAGCCTTTACACCGCCTTCAGAAATGGAGATGTTTGCTGTAGCACTCATGGAAGAGCGTCACTTTGGTGATTTTCTGGTTCAATTAGGGGCGCGAGCGGAAAGCGTAACATTAGACGCATCAAGTGTGCTGTTGCCTGAGCTTGACGCTCACGAGCACGACGATGAACATGATCATGATGAGCATGCTCACGACGAACATGAACATGAAGGCAGCGAGTTCGTACGACAGTTCGCGGTAGATCAAGAGATTACACCTATATCGCTATCAGCGGGTGTAGTTTATACCATTAATGAAAGCTATAACGTGGGCGTTTCACTTTCCCGTTCAGAGCGCGCCCCTTCTGCCTCTGAGCTTCTTTCTTTTGGCCCGCATATTGGCACCCGTACCTATGAAATTGGTGCCCTGTTTGATTTGTCAGAGGAAGGCGAGTTTGTGCTTTCTCAAACGGCAATCGATCTTGAGACAGCAAACAACATCGACCTAACGTTCAGAAAAACACAGGGCGATGTCGGCTTTGTATTTAATGCCTTTTATAACCAAGTAGATAACTACTACTTCCAAGAAGAAACCGGCTTATTCGCTGAAAGTGGTCATGACCATGCTCACGATGAAGAAGGCCACGATGAAGAAGAGCATAGCGAAGATGAACACAGCGATGAATTACCTGTTTACCTGTTTGGTTCAGCTGACGCCGTTCTTCATGGTTTTGAGTTACAAGTTGCCTGGCAAACCACTGACAACCTAAAACTCGATTTCTTCGCCGACTACGTTAAAGCCCGCCTTAAAGATGGTGGCGCACTGCCTCGCACTTCGCCCATGCGAGTGGGCTCACACGTTGCCTATACGTTAGATAACTTTCGCGCAGATTTAGACATCACATATTTTGCAAAACAAGACGATATCTCGACGTTCGAGACTGAAACGGACGGCTACACCCTTGTTGATGCTTCAATTACGTACGACATTCCTTTGGGAGATATTGATTTATCGGTTTACCTGAGCGGTGAAAACCTAACCGACGAAGAAGCGCGCGTTCACACCTCATTTTTGAAAGATATTGCACCACGTCCGGGTAGAAACTTTGCTTTCGGCGTACGCGGTTATTTCTAAGATCAGCTTATAAAAAAGAATTATTGATAGGGATACACACATGAAAAATAGACTAGTACTAAGCGCCATAGCCAGCGCACTTTTGCTTGCCGGCTGTGGTGATGCAGAAACCAATATCGTAGAGCTGGATCCTATTGAGGTGCCAGAGGATGAGCACGACCACTAATCAGATGTAGTGCTCTGAAAATGCTAACAAGCATTTAGATCGTAGATGAAGACTAGGGGCATAGCAATATGCCCCAATTTACCTACTTCCGCTTTTGACTCTGATCTTGTGAGTTAAAGAGAATCACGCAAAATCTAACAAGTCAGTACCGAAGAAGTTATCGATGACACAGCGCCATTCTCCACTTGCATCCCTTTGCAGAACATAAACGGCGCGCTTACCCTCGCAGGGTAGGGCGTTGGGTGTTGCTTTGGGCACAAGGTAAAGCTTAGCGACGACTAGCGCTACGTCACCGGCTTTTATAACCCGTTCATCTCCGGTTGTAACAAAATGATCGGGCATGAATTTCTTTTGAAATTTAAGCAAGGCATCAACGCAGTCGCGCTGCGTGGCATGTTCTTCAGCGGTTTGGTTTTGCGTTGAGCTGGACATAGGGGTCGCGACCACTGTTGCATCGCTAGCATAACATTGGGATAAGGCGTCTTGATCGCCGCGGTTTACTGCGTCATGCAACTGTTGTAACACGTGAGATATTGGATTGTTCATGGCTGTCGTTCCGTTATTTTTACCGCAAGACGAGCCAATAAAAAACCCGCCTTTGCGGCGGGTTTAGTGAATTCTATTTACGCACTAGCTAACCCGCCCATTCCTTAGAATAGCGAGAATAATAATCAGCGCAGTCGCTGAGTAAGCAGTATGTGTATTCGTGTTTTTAGGCATAGTATTTAAAAACAGTGCGCTGCTAGTGAGTATTTAATGACCCGAGTATCCTGTGCACAATGAAGAAAGTCAATGGGTTTTTAGGTGTAGAAATTAGACCCATGCGAGTGGGTGGGCAAGCGGTAAGTGTAAGGTACAAGATGTAAGGTGTAACGCTACCCTAGGCTTCAAATATGGTAATGCGAATAATCGAGCCCTGCTTTAAACAATCATAAATATCTTTATCAGTGAACCCGCTATTACTGAGAAGTTGCCTGGCAACTAGCTTAGCGCCTTTTGTACATTGCTTGTCGCGTATTATCCGAAGTGCTTTGTTTAAATAACTAATAGAAGGCATGATAAATAACCTTACGCACTAGGCGTGAGTTTTGTATGATATTTAAACGATGTGTTTTGGTGTAATGATCACTCAAACCATACAAACTGTGTTACGAATTAAGGTGGAATTTGACCCTTGGAGTTACTTTATAGCTGGTTAACGGCCAATGATGCGATGTCGATGTCATCATCAGTAGTACTTGTTGTTACCTCCTTTTTTACGTCGATGATGACAGCAACGCTGGGTATTGGTGGCGGGGTCTTATTGCTGGCAGTAATGGCCGGTACTATGCCAGTCAGTGCGCTGATCCCGGTTCACGGTCTAGTACAGCTTGGTTCAAACGGCAACCGTGCACTGATGACGGCAAAGCATATCGACTGGAATATGCTGAAGTATTTTTCTTTAGGCGCAATCGTTGGCGCTTTTTTTGCTTCGTTTGTTGTGGTTCAGCTGCCGTTGATTATTATTCAATTTGCGGTTGCCGCATTTATTTTATTTCTGGTGTGGGGGAGTAAACCCAAAGCACAAGAAATGAACCCCGCGGGTAGAACATTGGCAGGGTTAGTAACCACGTTGGTTTCAATGTTTGTAGGTGCTACAGGGCCTTTGGTGGCGGCATTTGTACACAGAAATAATTACAGCAAAATGCAGATAACCGGCACGTTTGCCAGCTGTATGACACTGCAACACGGCCTTAAAGCGTTTGTTTTTACCTTTGTAGGGTTTTCCTTTGCCCAATGGGCCGGGCTAATCATTATTATGATTGCCAGTGGTGCGCTCGGCACGTTTTTCGGCTTGAAGGTATTAAAGCGTGTCCCCGCTGAAAAATTTATGCTGGCGTTCAAGATAGTGGTGACACTGTTGGCCCTGCGGCTTTTGTGGCAGGCATTCTCAACCTTATTTCCCGCTGTAATCTGACACAGCTCTTTACCTCCCAAATACTTACGTTAGTGCGCAAGTTTTCATTTCTAGCGTTTAAAACGGCATGTGTATCAGACATTAAGAGAAGATAAACCAGCGGAGGCAGACCACTGGTTTATCTTTTTGCCTTTAGCTTTTACTCAGGGCTGAACCTACATATTGCGTTTGGCTTTTGGGGTTTGAGTTTTAAACAATTAGAACCTGTAGCTCAGCGATAGATGCCACTCTCGTCCCGCTGCGGGTACTCGCTCACCTAGTGCAACATCAGTATTCCTCACGCGGTTAATTCCCGCTGTGTGTGGGGCGTAATGCTTATCAAATAGGTTATGAATGGTGGCCGTAATCTGAAGATTTGACCGCGCATTATCTATAAGGGTGAAAAGCCCCGTAATGTGTACTAATCCATATCCTGCAGTAGTGGTTTCATTTTGTAGCGCTGAAACGTGGGTTTGTGCTCCTGCCAATTCTGACGTTAGTTGCAGCGCCATTGGCGCATTAAGTAGCTGTGTATCCCACTGAATGGTGGTGATTAGCTGTTCGGGGGCAATACGAAACAACGCATCGTCGATATCGTCGCGATTACCGTGCTGAACACTTGCTACTGCGTTAAGCTTCACGTTATCAAACACATTACCCGAAACAGTCAGATCTGCCCCTTTGATTACGGCGTCTGTATTAGTCCATTGAAATGGTGTTGTGCCTGCCATCATGGTAGAGACCATATTGGCAGCCATATTCATGCTGGGAGAACCAGTAATATAGTCTTCAATATCTTGATAAAATAGACGAGGAGAAACTGACCAGCTTTTGAAACGGTAATCAATACCCACATCTATCTGGCGTGCAGTTTCGTTGTCTAGAGCCAAGTTTCCAATGTAGTTAAACCCGTCTGCCATTCCCCCAGAAATACCAAGAGGCAGCCACGTATAGCGTTCGAAGTAAGTAGGGGCACGGTTTTTCTGCGATACGCCAAGGACAACATCGACATTGTCGCTGGCGTGATATCGCGTGCTAGCGGCAATATCTAACATGTTATAGCTCTTACTGCGTTCTGCCGCGTTGAAATCATCAACGAGTGAAGCAATGGCTGGGTTCATCATAACCATATTAGAACCGGCTAGCCCGGCATCCATGTCAACACGTGTATATCGGGTACCAATTGTTGTTGAAAAAGATGCTTTATCTCGCTGCCATTCTGCGTATACGCTGGCTGTGTCTTTTTCTACGTTGGTAAAGTTATCAACGAAGAACATGCCGTTATTAGGGTTGGTGATGGTCGAGTTATTCCTGCTGTGGTGCAGATAGGCACCCAGTTTGAGATCGCCTTTATAAAATGGCGTCACATAGGTGGCATCCAGGCCTTGAGCAATAGCATCAGCGTTATTCTCTCTCGCCATGCCGGCAGACATCACCATGCGCTGTGAGAAGTTGTCCATGGCATGTTGGTTGCTGTTGCCAAACCAGCTTAACGTGAAGAACTCCCTATCGTTCGCGTTATAGCGATAGCCCAGTCGATACCAAGCGGCATCAATAAAACCAATGTCCATGGCTAAAGCAGGCGTGCCGCTTTCGTTAGTATTAAGTTGCTGAAAACTCACATCGATTTGGTGATTGCCCCACTCGACGCCCGCCCTAAACTTACCGCCATTTCTTTGGTAATGGCTGTTTGGAATAACGCTGTTATCTCCCGACTCTTGTTCGTCGCGCTGCTGATGAGTGAAGGCGCCGCTAACAAAAGCCTGCTCACTCTTATAAAACACATTGCCTTGGTATTGCTGACCGCTCCCCGGAGATATTGCGCTGGCACTTACGCTACCGCTAAAGCCTGTATTCAGGTCAAAAAGTGCTGGGGCATCAGAGTGAATGCGAAGCTTTCCGCCTAGCGTCTGCACACCTGCACTTACTGGCACAATCCCCCGGTAAAGGGTGGCGGTCAGTCCTGGTTCTGGCAGCACATGAGAAAGGGGCGAATCCATGGCGTTTGGTCCTGCTCCAGCAATATCAACGCCATCAATGCTTACGCCAACTCGGTCACCGTAAAGTCCTCTATACTGAATAAGCCCGGTGACTGGGCCGTTTCGAGATATCGACACGCCAGGTAATGTGGCAAGCTGATCGCCAAAGTCAGCGTCAATATTGCTGGTAGCACTAACAGACTCTTGCTCGATATTTTGCGTGCTAAGGGAAAGTGGTGTGCCAATAACGGTGACCACTTCTGTCGAAGTGTTATCGGCCAAGTCGATGGTGTTTGCGTAAATGTGTACGGGCGCGCACGCAGTGAATACGGCAAGCGCGATGATAGATTGCTTCATAACAATTCCATTTTAAAAAACGAGTGTTGTGCATGGTGAAGGCATGCATGTTCAGTGTGTTTTGGAGTTTGTTATGCGTGTGGTGGGGCGCGGCTTAGCGGCGCCGCGTAAGCAAAATCTGTAAAGGGCTTAGCCGCTAAACGCGCGACTAAAGCGCGATAGCGAACCAGCGATAGTAAAGGTAATGTGGCATGTAGTGGCTCGTCCACCCGAGGTAAGTCGGCTAACGTGCCATTGGTACAGTCAACGTGCTCGGCGGGTGCTTTGAGCAGTTCGGGGCTAACAAAAACGAACTCACCTTCAAACTCAGTGGCGCTAATTGAAATGTAGCGCATGGTCTTGCCAGTACAAATAAGTTCAATATCTTCACCTACAAACGCACGTGCTTGCTGCATAGTATGGGCAGCAAGGCCAAGTGCTAATGCATTTTGCAAAAGCATACAAAGGCAAAGTGTTAGTGTAAGTAGGCGTCTTAAAGTCATTTTTCTTTATCTGGTTAGCGCCTTTTATCATAGCCTGCGTTTTGGTAATTTTTCTACCTATTATTTTTTAAGTATCTCCAACCCCCGCTTTTTTCAGCTTTCTGTAAAGTGTACGGGTACTCACTCCCAGCGCTTGTGCAAGTTGCTGGGTATCGCCTTCAAAAGACGTGTAAACCTGACGTAAGTATTGGCGTTCCATTTCGTCTAAGGTCACAACGTTACCGTGAGATGACAAGGCATCATTGATAGCATCAGAGCTAATGTTATCGAGCTCGGGTAAGTCTGTATCGTAAATAACGCTTTCATCAGCCAGTAAAATAGCTTGGTCTACAATGTTTTTGAGTTCGCGAATATTGCCTGGGAACGGGTAGTTGGTTAGTTTTTCTAGCGCGTTTTTATGAAACCGTTTTTTCTCTTTAGACATTGCTAGAAAGTGGGCTGCTATCAGCGCTATATCTGACTTTCTTTGTCTTAAAGAAGGCAGATTGATAGGAAAGCCGGCAATACGGTAGTACAGGTCTTGTCTGAATTCGCCCGTTTCCACCATATGCTTTAGATTTTTGTGTGTTGCACACACTAAACGAAAGTTAGCCTTTTTAGAGTCTACACTTCCTACTGGACGATAAGTTTGCGACTCGAACAACCTCAGTAGCTTTACCTGTGTTGAAAGTGGAATATCACCCACTTCATCAAAAAATAATGTGCCGCCTTCCGCTGTTTCTATGAGACCTTTCTTGTTTGTTGTTGCGCCAGTAAACGCACCTTTTTCATAACCGAATAGTTCGCTCTCAAGTAGGGTGTCAGACATGCCGGTACACTCGATGATAACAAATGGTTTGCCAGCACGGTGACTACTCGAGTGAAGTGCTTGGGATACCAGCTCTTTACCCGTGCCGGTTTCGCCAAACAGTAGTACTGAAATATCTGAGTTAGCGGCGCGATTTATTTTGTTGAGCATTGCTTTGAATACTTCTGACTCACCCACCATTTTCCCTATTGAAGGTTGGTTTGAGGCAAACGACAGCTTATCAAGTATTTCCAAGTAGCCTAATAACTCTCCGCTACCGTCGAAGATCGGGCGCATGAGAATGTCGCAGTAGCTTTGACCCTCACTGGTGGTATGAACGTGTACTACGCTAGCCGCTCGTCCTGTGGCTTTACTCTCTTGCATGGGGCAATGCTCGCCGCACTTATCGCAAGGTTTGCTGTTGCGGTGAGAGACTTGATAGCAGGTACTGAAGCCAAGCTTTATATCTACAGGGTAGGTGTCTCTGTATGGCTGGTTAACAGCCTCAATAGCGTAGCTTGGGTTAATGAAGATTGCGGGTTTATCTATCGCATCTATCATCGCTTGTACTATGGATATATTCATGGGTGGCTGAACATTAGTTTGTTCTAATTTGATTTTGGCAATTTATCATATTGGCATAGAGCTTGTTCACTGTTTGAGACAAACGGCAATACTTCGGTAGCAACTCATTCAATTCCAAAGAGAGTTTTATAATGAAAAATAGCGTAATGCTGGTGGCGATAAGCTTATTGGCAAGTAGTGCTCATTCATTGGCAGATACAGTGACTGCCAATGAGCAACAAAGTGAAAACAGTGTACAGGAAAAAGTCAAAGAAGCGCGATTACACGCAAAAGCACTGGGAGGCGCGCTAAAGTCACGACTACAGCAAGCAATTCAATCCGGAGGGCTAGAGGCTGGCGTTAACGAATGCCAGATTGCAGCGGCTCCTATTGCTCTGGCGCTTAGTCAAAACGGGTGGGAGGTTGGGCGTACCGCGCTGAAAGTAAGGAACCCAAACAATGCGGCAGATCAATGGGAGCGTGAGCAGTTAGCGTGGTTTTCACAGTTACTGACCGAAGCTAAGCAAGACAATTTGACCCCTAAAAGACCTATTGAAACTTATCAATACGATAGCGAAAGCGGTGAGTTTAGGTACATGATGGCGATTGAACAAGGGCAAGTATGTATGGCCTGCCACGGAGCCAATGTGGCAC
Source organism: Alteromonas alvinellae (assembly GCF_902705805.1). Lineage (NCBI taxonomy): Bacteria > Pseudomonadati > Pseudomonadota > Gammaproteobacteria > Alteromonadales > Alteromonadaceae > Alteromonas > Alteromonas alvinellae. The sequence goes on from NZ_CACSIH010000084.1 coordinate 18,161, forward strand.
CGTCAGTAAAGCACGCAATTTTAGAACACTATCCCAATGATCAAGCTACAGGGTTTGAATTGGGTGATTTACGAGGTGCATTCACAATCACATATACACCCTAACGCGCCCTATTCTCTACCTCTCAATGTTCACCTACGTGACCTTTCTTTTGTGTCATATTTGTCATTTGAGTGACAAATATGGCGCATTGTTCACCATTAATTGTTGCGTTGGATCAATAAGCCAAACTCCCGGTCGTGGAATACTTTTTCCGCACAGTACGAAAATACCGCCGTTCATCGGTAATTGGGCTTGAGCAGCCAAATTACTGATGTATAGCATAAACCGTGCTCTTGCCATGCGGCATATTCATGTGTTCATCACTGAATTTTAAACCACTTTTTCTGCTAAGCGCTTAACGCGCACACGAAATACAAGGGAGATAACCCATGAGCGATACGTTAATAGAACTATCGCGGTGGCAATTTGCATTAACTGCAATGTTCCACTTTATATTTGTACCTTTAACTTTGGGGCTTAGTTTCTTACTTGCCATTATGGAATCGGTATACGTAATGACGGGTAAAGAAATTTATAAGCAGATGACCCAATTCTGGGGAAAGCTGTTTGGAATTAACTTTGCCATTGGTGTAGCCACAGGCTTAACCATGGAATTCCAGTTTGGAATGAACTGGTCGTATTATTCTCACTACGTAGGCGATATCTTCGGCGCGCCACTTGCCATCGAAGGTCTAATGGCCTTTTTCCTGGAATCTACCTTTGTGGGGTTGTTCTTCTTTGGCTGGGACAAAATGTCAAAGGTGAAGCATCTGATGGCGACTTGGCTGGTGGCCATTGGTTCAAACTTCTCTGCACTGTGGATCTTGATTGCTAACGGCTGGATGCAATATCCAGTAGGCGCTGAATTTAATTTTGAAGCTATGCGTATGGAAATGACCAGCTTTGCTGAGGTCATTTTTAACCCCGTAGCACAGGTCAAATTTGTTCACACTGTATCAGCAGGTTACGTGACCGGCGCAATGTTTGTGTTGGCAATTTCAAGTTACTACCTGCTTAATCATAAGCATATCGCCTTTGCGCGCCGTTCGTTCGCCATAGCTGCTAGCTTTGGCCTGGCCTCAACGCTTTCAGTGATCGTGCTGGGTGATGAAAGTGGTTATGAGCTTGGTGATGTACAAAAAGTGAAGTTGGCAGCGGTTGAAGCTGAGTACGAAACCCATCCTGCACCTGCGCCGTTTACTGTGTTTGGTATTCCAAACGACGAGAAGCAGGAAACCGAGTACGCCCTTCAAATTCCTTGGGCAATGGGCATTATTGCTACCCGTTCGTTAACCGAAGAAGTAAAAGGTATTAAGGATCTTAAAGAAGAGAATCGCGAGCGTATTCTAAGCGGAATTAAAGCCTATGAAGTGCTTGATGATGTAAGAAACGGCACCGCGACAGCTGAGCAACGTACTGCCTTCGACCAAAATAAAGACAGTTTGGGCTACGCTATGTTGCTAGAGCCTTTCACTGAGAACGTTTCAAATCCTTCTGATGCCGCGCTTCAACAGGCAGTAGATTACAGCATTCCGCCGGTTGCCCCACTGTTTTGGAGTTTCCGCCTTATGGTTGTGGCTGGCTTTATTATGCTTGCGTTATTTATGTGCGCCTTTTACTACAGTACTAAACACAAGATTACTAAGCCACGTTGGCTATTAAAAAGCGCGCTCTACGGTTTGCCGCTTCCTTGGATTGCCTGTGAGGCTGGCTGGTTTGTCGCTGAATATGGTCGCCAGCCATGGTCAATTGCAGAGGTGCTTCCGGTGCATACGTCGGTATCTAACCTCGCGGTAAGCGATGTGGTAATAACCCTAGTAGCCTACAGTGCTTTCTACACCGGCATGTTCATTATTGGTTTTTACTTAATGAAGAAGTTTGCCAAAAAAGGGCCAGTTCCACCTGAAGATAAGCAGTCTGACACTGAATTTGATCTTATTGACCTTGATGAGCAAGGAGCAAAAGCATGATTGATTATGAACTACTAAGAGTCATTTGGTGGTGCTTGGTTGGCGTTCTGCTAATTGGCTTCGCGGTTACTGATGGCTTCGATTTGGGCGTTGGAGCTCTGCTCACGCTTATTGGTAAAAATGACAAAGAACGTCGCGTAATGATAAACACGGTAGGCCCGCATTGGGATGGCAACCAAGTTTGGTTTATCACCGCAGGTGGCGCTATTTTCGCTGCGTGGCCGATGATTTACGCCACTGCGTTTTCTGGTTTTTACCTCGCGCTGGCCCTTACCTTAATTGCCCTTTGGATGCGCCCGATAGGCTTTGATTACCGCAGTAAATTACCTAACCCGCAGTGGCGTAAAGCGTGGGATTGGGCGTTATTTGCTGGCGGTATTATCCCAGCCCTTATCTTTGGTGTGGCGTTTGGTAACCTGTTGTTGGGCGTACCGTTTGAAATGGATAGCACGCTTAAATCAACCTACACAGGCTCGTTCTTTGGCCTTTTAACACCGTTTGCGCTGGTGGCAGGACTGCTTTCAGTGGCTATGTTGCTGAACCACGGTGCAACCTGGCTACAAATGAAAACCGATGGCTTCATTGAAGTTCGAGCACGTGCAGTATCGGTTGTGTTAAGCCTGACTGGTGTCACGCTATTTGTACTTGCAGGTCTGTGGGTAGCATTTGGATTAGATGGCTTCGTGATTACCTCGGCAATTGACACCATTGCTACGTCAAATCCACTTAAGAAAGAGGTTGCCATTGAAGCTGGGGCTTGGATGAGCAACTACAGCAAATACCCCTTTATGATTGCAGCACCTGTGTTGGGCATTATTGCGGGTTTGGCCTGTGCGCTTTTCTCTAAGAAGGGTAATGCAGGCATGGCGTTTGTATCGAGCGCGCTATTTATAGCAGGCGTTATCTTAACTGCTGGCTTTTCAATGTTCCCATTTCTAATGCCAAGCATCACTATGCCAGAGGCGAGCTTAACGGTTTGGGACGCAACGTCTAGCCATATGACGCTCAACGTAATGTTTATCGTTGCCTGTATCTTTGTGCCTATTGTACTTAGCTACACGGCCTATAGCTTTTACGTAATGCGCGGGCGTATTAAAAATGAAGACCTTGACCAGTCTCACACCATTTATTAAGGAGAACGCTATGTGGTATTTCGCTTGGATTTTAGGAGTTTTACTGGCGTGCTCTTTTGGCATTATCAACGCCATGTGGTTGGAGTCGACGGAAAATATGGATAGGCCCGAAGACCAAGAGTAGAAGTGGAGGTGGGCTGACCGAAGAACACGCCGTGAGCCCGTCCTTGGGGGCTTTTCAGCAGCGTCCCTGCTGCTGAAGGTTTGAAAACGGGTGAACACCGAGTCATCAGTTTAGTTGGCAGGTGTTGGAGCGTTCTTGCAGCCAGCCCACCACCACTTCGAAAAGAATGAAAAAAAATGCGAGATTTGCTCTCGTTACTAAGTAACGAAAAAGATGAGTCAAAACCACAGTGATCAAAGAAAAAGTTCCCAACCGGCAAACGCTCAACGCGTGGTCCAATAAGATAGATAAGGCGCAGTCGCTTGGCTTGCGTACCTCTCTTATGGCCCTAGTAATGGTTAAGTGTTTGTCGCTTTTTTCTTTGATTATTGGGTTCTATTATTTTTCACATATTGCTCATGACTGGGTAGTAAACCAGACTCCTGCAACAGCGAGTGATGTCACAGGACTTGCCGTTTCTCTGGGGCTTAGCTGGCTGCTACAAGGCGCATTCAATGCCTTATCTAGTAGTGCAAGAATGCAGGTGTTAAACAAGCTCGAACAGCACCTACAACACGTATTCATTGAGCGTCAACATGCGCTTATTCGACTGCACTCGGTTTACTATTGGCAAACGTTGTGGCTACAGCACTTACAGGCTTTTGCTGACTGGGCACTTGAATATCGAGTGCAGCAATTGATTGCAGTTGTTGTCCCATTATTTGCTTTAGCCGTTATCTTTTATGTGAACCCCATTATAGGGATTGGCCTACTGCTTACATTGCCAGTAGTGCCACTTTTTATGATTATTGTGGGTAAAGGGGCGGCAGCCCTTCATCGAAAGCACTTTATCGCCCTTGAACGTTTGGGAAGTTTATTTACTGATAGGTTAGCTGCATTGCCTATGCTGACTAGCTATCAGGCGCATCAAAAGCAAACTGCCCTGCTAAAAGATGCCAGTGAAAACTTGAATGCGCGTACTATGAAAGTAGTGAGCGTAGCCTTTTTGTCCAACAGCGTGCTCGACTTCTTCGCAACACTCGCGGTTGCACTTACGGCAGTATTTATTGGTTTTTCACTGTTAGGTGAATTGAGTATTGGGCCGGAAATAACGCTCCAGCAAGGCTTATGGATATTGCTGACCGTACCTTTGCTGCTAAGTGAAATGAAAAAGTTGGGGCAGGTATACCATCAGAAGGCGCAAGCGGAAGCAGCCAAAACTGAACTCGCGCCGTTATTCTCGTGCTTCACGCAAAATCTTGATAGTAGTGCAGTGAACGCGGTTAACATTGCCACATCCCACTATCATTTTTCAGAACACGGTGTATTGCTAACGGCTAACAATCTTAAGGTCTATGACATTAACGCCGGGCAAACTCACTCGCAAAGCTCTTGCGCTACAACGGATGTTGATGAGCCGTCTGTGCTTTTGCACGCTGAATCTCTAGAAGTATCAAAGGGCGACAAAATACTTATTAGCGGGCGCTCAGGTTCGGGTAAAACACTGTTATTAGAAGCCCTAGGTGGTCAAAGATCTAGCACACATACATTCAGTGAACCGGTAATTTGGATAACCCAGCACCCCGTGATCACGCCAGGTACCGTGCGTGAAAATTTGTGCTTGAACGACACCTATACAGACGACGCGCTTATGAAAGCGCTAGAAGCAGTAGAACTTGACTTGTGGCTGTCGTTATTGCCTTTGGGGCTTGATACGGTAATGACGGATTATCCGCTGCTTTCAGGTGGAGAAGCGCAAAGGCTGTCGCTTGCGAGAGCGCTGTTGCGCAAAGACAATATATGGTTGCTCGATGAACCCACGGCCCATTTACCTGATGCTCAGCACACAAGATTGGCACAGCTAATTGAACGATTGGGCAAAGATAAAACACTGATTTGGGCTTCTCACAAAGCCCTCCCTGCAAACTGGTTTAACCGCTTTTGGACGGTATCGCGAAGCACGCCTGAACAAGACGTTCTCTTAAAGTCAAAGGCAGGACTTAAAAGCAAGCTGGGCGCAAAACATGAAGGGCACCAACAAGGTTGTAGTAGCGTTGTAGAAACAAGTTTCAAGACGAATGCCAATCAAAAGGAGCGTAGCCTTGATGAAAAGTAAACCGGCTTATCTCACGCTGCTGCTTGCTCTTTTACACGGTGTGGCAGGAATAACCATTCTCGTTATTTCTTCGTGGTTCATCGCTATCAGTGCTATTGCACCTGTAGGTTTTAACTACGTTATTCCAGCGGTGGTCATTCGCGCGCTAGCGCTACTTCGCATAGCATCTGGGTATGCCAGTATGTGGGTGGGGCACAATGATTTACTTGCGCGTATCGCAGGGGTGCGACTACGTGTTTTTAGGCAACTTGAAAACAGTAAAATTACCGACAAAGCCTTCACCACAGAGGCGTTAGCACAGCACACCGAAGAGCTTGCCAGCCGTTGGATTGCATGGATAGCTCCGCTTTCTAACATTACATTTATATTCACAAATCTTTGCGTTGTTGCAGTATGGTTTGACCTTCCCGGCACCTCGTTCTTAATTACGCTTTTTGCTATTTGGTTAGTGGCAGTGGTGGTACAAGGCTTAGGTGCACTAAATATTGCCAAACGAGTAACGAAAGAAAATAAGGCATTTCGCCAGCAATCAGCCGACTTTCTTAATTGCAGCGCTATATGGCACTTAAATAAAGCAATGAACAACATGCCAAAGGAAGAGGGAAGGCATGTGATCAACAGCGCTCCGAGTGCTCATAGTGTTTGGCAACAACAAACTGCGCAGAAAGACAAAGCGCAACGCGTGAATTGGTGGTTTCAGGGGGCTGCATTTTCTACCGTTGTATTAGTCATGTCGGGCGTATTTAGCTCGCCATCTGAGATGTCGTATATGCCCACCGCTATTGTAGTACCTATGATACTTCTGGCTGCCCCTGATTGGGCTGGCGCGGCGTTTCACAGCATTACCAAGTTTGCACAGCACAAACAAAGCGTGAAGGCCCTTAAAAAGCTCAAAACCACACCCATTCAGGTGATCGAAAATACCGAACTACAGCATTCACTTACATTGTTTGATTTTGCAGCTAAAAACAGGCGTCTACCCTTGGTGAGCGCAACATTTCCATCCTCAGGGATCGTATCTATATCTGGGCCCTCAGGCTGTGGCAAGTCATCCTTGCTTCAGTCAATTGCTGGAGTGCTGCCATCTACAGGTATAAAAGAGGTGGATGGCATGCATATACCCGATGGCTTAATTACAAACTGGCGCTATGTGGAACAAGAGCCAATAGTACTTTCTGGCAGTGTCTCATCAAATTTAGACCCTGCCGGAATGGGTATTCCCCTTGATGACATGACTAATCTGTTGGCTCAATTAGGGCTAGAGGCACTGTTGCCGTTATCTATGTGGGTTGGCAAGGCGGGAAGGGCGCTTTCTGGGGGCGAGCGCAAGCGGCTTGCGTTAGCGCGCGCTATTTTATCTCACGCCAATATGTTGCTTGTTGATGAACCCTTCGAGGGCTTGGATGTAACTACTCAACATAAAGTGTGTGAGGTATTAAATCGCTACGCCGCCAACCATCTTATCCTTGTTGCTTCTCACGTTACGCCAAGCGCGTTAAATGTATCATCAACACTACTATTAGAAGAGGCGAGAATGGATAACCTTTGTGCAGGTCAGCATGCTATCAGATTGCCTTAATATACAGGATTGTCCTCAGCTAAGCGGATCGCTCAAATTCTTCTGTGATTTCCTCCAAGGTTCTCCCTTTTGTTTCTGGGAAGAGCTTGGCAACTAAGATCAGACTGACTAAGGCGAACCCGCCGTAAATTGCAAACGTGGCCGCGGCTCCCAAGTTGGCCAACTCCCAAGGGAAAACAACTTGAACTAGAAAACTGGTGAGTGAATTCACCATGCCCACTAATGAAATAGCCAAAGCGCGGGTTTGATTCGGAAAAATTTCAGCAAGCATTGCCCACATCACAGGGCCAAGGGACATCGCGAACGAAGCAACAAACGCAATGATGCCAAACAACACTAAAGGTGCATTCATATTAATACTGCTAGTTAGCAATGGTTGCTGATACGCATCGTATTCGTCGCTGGTAAGTGTGGTCTTTAGCGTGCGCTTAAACTCAACGTCTGAATAATAAATATCGTTGGTTAGTGGAGTTAGCTTTATTGCCACACTCGGCGCATCTTGCTGTATTTCGTTTATGGTCGTTTGCTGTACTTGATATGTCGCCTGTTTAAAGCCATAGGTACAAATAGACATGCTGATCACTACGCCAGTTAAGCCAATCAGTAGCAGCGGTTTTCTACCCCATTTATCAATAGTTAGCATAGCAACCACGGTAAATGCCACGTTAACCAAGCCAATCCATACAGCCTGCATAAATGCCGCATTGGTACCTACACCGCTTTGTTCAAAAATCGTGGGCGCGTAAAAAAAGATAACGTTAATTCCGGTAATTTGCTGAGCAATGGCAATGATAATGCCGACCATTAACGGAAATCGCATGGCCTTTGCCTTTAGAAAGCCTAGGCGTTCACGAAAAGGCCACGACTTTTCTTTAAGTGAAGACGCTATATCTTCAACAAGAGCACTGGCTTGGGCTTTGTCGAATAAGCGGTTTATAATCTGTTCGGCTTCCTCGTGTTGGCCTTTGAGTACCAGCCACCTGGGGCTACGCGGAATAGTAAACAGTAAACCAAACCATAGTGCTGCGGGGATAACCTCCAAGCCCAGCATGTAGCGCCACAAATGCGTATCTATACTCCATTCAGTAACCCAACCTGCACCGCTATTGCTGAGCTGCAACAGGTAATAGTTGGTGAAATAGGATAGGGCGAAGCCAAATACAATGTTTAGCTGGTTCACCGACACCATTTTGCCTCGGTTTTCTGGGGCGCTTATTTCCGAAATATACAGCGGGGCAATGATCAGCGAACAAAACGCAATGCCGCCAATAAAGCGAGAAAGCACTAATAGTTCGAAGTTAGGGGCTAAGGCTGAGCCGACAGAAGAAAGCAGGTAAAGGAAAGCGACAAGAATGAGTGCTTTGCGTCTGCCAATAGCGTCGCTAACGCCGCCTGCAAATAGCATGGCTATAAGCGCACCTAGTGTCGGAGAGCTTACGACGAAGCCTTGCTGCCAGTCGCTTAAGTTAAATTCGGCATCGATAAAGCCATTGGCTCCTGCTATCACACTGGCATCAAAGCCAAAAATGAACCCTCCAAGAGAGACAATGAGAGTGTAATACAGCGACGGAGACAGGGCTTTATTCATTTTATAATTTGCCTAATGTGTCCCTATTTATTACTTCGGGTTCAAATAGGTGCTCAATAGGAATGGGGCTTTTTATGTCATAAACATGTTGTAGCACCCAATAAGCAGCCATTTCTCCCATAGCGTGAATAGGGTTATTAATGGTAGTGAGTTTTGGATAAAGGTAGCGCGAAAACAGTACGTTATCGAAGCCAATGATAGAAAGCTGTGACGGTATATCAAAACCCGCTTCTCTTGCGGCGGTCATTGCGCCAGAGGCCATTTCGTCGTTAGCACATACCAATGCGGTAAAGTCAGAGAATGTTTTCTGAAGATGCTGCATACCTTCTTGGCCTGATGACTCGTGGAAATCGCCTTCAAAGACGCTCGTTTCATCAAAAGTTAGCCCTGCTTCTTGTAGCGCTCTTTTGTGACCTGCCAGACGATCGCTCGCATCCTTTTTAAATAGCGGGCCGCTAATGTACGCAATCTTTTTATGGCCAGCATCAATAGCGGCTTTCGTTGCCATGTAACCGCCTCTTTCGTTGTCCACAACAAAGCAGTTCTCGTCGAGAGCGTCCACTTTTCGGTTTATCACAACAACGGGGATCTTACTGTCTACTAGTGTTTTTAAGTAGTCATCGGAGACGGCTTCAGCGTGAAGAATCAAGGCATCGCAACGGCGGCTTTTTAAAAACTCAATGGCTTCGTGCTCGCGCTTTTCATCCACATGACCGGCGGTAATAATAACGTGCTTACCATTTTGTTTTAGCACATGTTCTACCGTACTCATCAGGTCGCCAAAGTAAGAGCCGTGCAGTTCTGATACGAGCAAACCGACGCTGTTAGTGCGGTTTGATGCAAGAGATTGAGCGATGGCATTGGGTTGATATCCCAACGATGCCATAGCATCCTCTACTTTTTTGCGGGTGCGCTCGCTTACCTTCGCGTTGCCATTCATAACGCGAGAAACGGTAGCTAACGAAACACCAGCAGCCTCTGATACTTGGTAAATTGTTGCCATACGGTTTGGTACTTGTCCTTATTTGATACCGCTAATGTACCCATTTATCCGGCTCTTAACCAGTTCTGAATAAGCCAAAGCACTTTGTTTTAGCGTACGTTTTTGGGTTTCGTAGTCAACATAAACTATGCCGAAACGCTTTGAATAGCCCAGTGCCCACTCAAAGTTATCCATTAGGCTCCACGCAAAATATCCGCGTATATCTACGCCTTTTTCTATTGCCTCATTTACCGCATTTAAATGTGTGTGAAAGTAGGCGGTACGCTCGTCGTCTAACACTTCACCGTCTACGAGCTCATCATCCATTGCGGCTCCGTTTTCAGTTATATAAATAGGCGGTAAATCGTAGCGCTGGTGTAAATCAACAAGCAGTTCGGTAAAGGCATCTGGGGTAATTTCCCAGCCCATTGCGGTTAATTCGGTTGTGGCTGGTGGTACAATTTCAAACCAACCGTTGCCATCGCTTTGATACACGGTGCGGGTGTAGTAATTAATGCCTAAGTAATCGATTGGTTGGCAAATAAGAGCCATATCACCGTCCAATATGTCAGGTTTTGCGTCGGCATCAAGCTTATCGATAATGTCTGGGTACTTACCTTCTATAATAGGCTTTAGATACCATTGATTGTGGTAGTCATCGGCCAGCTTGGCGGCGTGAATGTCTTCCTGTGAATCACTTCTTGTATGGCAATTACTAAAGTTAAGTACGATACCGTTTTGGCTATTTGGACAAACTCGGTTAAGCACCTTCAACGCTAAACCGTGGGCAAGTAATAAATGGTGCGCTGCCTTTCGACCATTTGCCATGCCTGTCTTTCCAGGTGCATGAATGCCTGCCTCATAACCCAAATAGGCTGAACAAAATGGCTCATTTAATGTAGCGTAGGAGTGGACTTTTTCGCCCAACGCGTTTGCTACGGCTTCAGCATATTTTTCGAATTCATAGGCTGTATTGCGATTAAGCCAGCCACCGTTATCTTCAAGATGTTGCGGTAAATCCCAGTGATAAAGGGTCACGAACACTTTCATGCCGCGCTTGATAACTTCATTGACTAAGTTTACGTAAAAGCGCATGCCAACTTCGTTTACGCTACCGTCTTGTTTCATTACTCGCGGCCACGAAATGGATAGGCGGTAAGCGTCTACACCAAGGGAGTCAATTAGCTCTACATCTTGTTTCCACAAATCAATGTGATTACATGCAATATCGCCATTAGTGGCGTCAGTAATCGCCCCTTTCTTTTCACAGAACGTGTCCCAGATACAATCCAATCTACCCTTACGGTCTCCCTCTATTTGGAAGCTCGATGTAGCCACACCAAACAAAAAGTCTTTCGACAACATCATTGAGTTGGATGGAAGGTTAATTTCTTGCATCGTGGAAATGTCCTGACTATAACAATTTCTTCATATTAACCCTGCGTTAGACAGAGCAAATAACATCATATTTACATTGAATTTGATTACGCTTCGTGTAATTATCTCTTTAATGTAAGCGCTTACAAAATTACTTGCAGTTGGATGTAAGCGCTTTCAAATGTAAATTTATCATTAAATAGAAAAATAGCAACAGAGGTTATTCGTGGACACACCAGTGCAGCCTAATATTTCAAGCGCCCAAGAGGCAGAGGCGAACGGTGGATACCGTTTTGCGCTTATCTCACTCACCACGCTGTTCTTCATGTGGGGTTTTATTACCTGTTTGAATGACATCCTTATTCCTTACTTAAAAGGTGCATTTAACCTTAGCTTCACTCAAGCAATGCTGATTCAGTTTTGCTTTTTTAGTGCCTATTTCATTGTTTCACTGCCTGCAGGCATGGTGGTATCGCGCATTGGCTACCAAAAAGGGATTGTACTTGGGCTCGCGATAGCCTGCGCGGGGTGCTTGTTGTTCTTCCCTGCTGCCTCAAGTCAAATATACGGTATCTTTCTGTTAGCTCTTTTTGTCTTAGCGTCTGGAATCACTGTACTTCAGGTCTCTGCCAACCCTTATGTAACGGCGCTTGGTGACCCTAAAACTGCCTCGTCACGGCTAACCATGACCCAAGCATTTAACGCTTTTGGTACAACTGTGGCTCCCTTTTTCGGTTCTTATCTTATCTACGGCGCAACGGGCGAGCACGGGGGCGGTACGCCAAGCGCATCAGACGTTCAAGTGCCTTACCTAATTCTTGCTGCATCACTGCTTCTTCTGGCTCTTATTTTCATGTACTTAAAGCTGCCGAAGCTAAATCACACCAGCGCAAGCACTGGAGTATTTAAAGGAGGTGCATGGCATCACAAGCACCTTGTTTTAGGCGCTGTCGGCATTTTTATGTATGTCGGCGCGGAAGTGGCTATTGGCAGCATGCTGGTGAATTATCTAGCGAGTCCGGCGGTTGGCGGATTAAGCGAGGCAGGGGCTGCCAAGCTACTTGCTTACTACTGGGGAGGCGCGATGGTAGGGCGCTTTATCGGTGCTGTGGTCATGCAAAAAATCTCGGGTGGCTACGTGCTGGCGTTTAACGCTTGTATGGCTATTGCGCTTATTTTGCTATCACTTTCAAGCACAGGAGACATAGCGCTATGGAGCATTTTGGGAGTAGGTTTGTTTAACTCAATCATGTTCCCTACCATTTTTAGTCTTGCACTTCACCAGCTAGGAAAAGACACCCCACAAGGTTCAGGCATCCTTTGTTTAGCCATAGTTGGCGGTGCCATTATTCCACTGCTTCAAGGCATGCTTGCAGACACCGTCGGCGTTACGCTGTCATTTTTACTACCCGCTTCTTGCTACCTTTACATTGCCTACTATGGCCTTGTAGGAAGTCGCGTATCTCACATTAATACCACTGAAAAGTAACGAGGATAAATAATGCGAAAAAGTATAATCGCGAAAGTTGTTACCGGTGCATTGGTTGGCGTTTTAGTTAGTGCATGTTCAGCTGAAAAAAATACGTCTTCAGTCGATGACGTTGAGCCACAGCCAAACAAAGCGGGCGAGGTATGGCCTAAACTAGATATTGAAGTTAAAACAAACGCTACTGTCGAAACCAAGGTAGAAGAAATTCTATCTACCATGACTATCGAGCAAAAAATTGCGCAGATGATCCAGCCTGAAATTCGCAATATCACGGTAGAAGATATGCGCAAATATGGATTTGGTTCTTATCTTAACGGCGGTGGTGCATTCCCTAATAACGACAAGCACGCCACACCAGAAGACTGGGTAGCACTTGCAGAAAAGCTTTATCAGGCTTCCATTGATGACAGTTTGGACGGCTCGACAATTCCTACAATGTGGGGGACAGACGCTGTTCACGGTCATAACAATGTTATAGGCGCAACTTTGTTTCCTCACAACATTGGATTAGGCGCTGCAAACAACCCTGAACTGGTAGAGAAGATTGCGCACATTACAGCTAAAGAGGTCATGGCGACAGGTATCGATTGGGTATTTGCGCCTACCGTTGCTGTGGTACGCGACGATCGCTGGGGCAGAACCTATGAGAGTTACTCTGAAGACCCAGCTATTGTTAGAGAGTATGCTGCTTCAGTGGTTAAAGGTCTTCAAGGGGCAGCTGAAAAAGATTTCTTAAGCGACCAGCGTGTAATTAGTACGGTAAAGCACTTTGTAGGTGACGGCGGTACGGTTGGCGGTGATGACCAAGGTGACAATGTTGCCAGCGAACAAGAGTTATTTGATATTCACGCCCAAGGCTATGTGGGCGGATTAACGGCGGGGGCGCAGTCTGTTATGGCGTCGTTCAATAGCTGGAATGGCGAGAAGCTTCACGGTCATAAATACTTGCTAACCGACGTACTTAAAGAGCAAATGGGCTTTGACGGGTTTGTTGTCGGTGATTGGAACGGTCATGGGCAAGTTAAAGGTTGCAACAACGAAGATTGTGCGCAGGCCATTAACGCAGGCTTAGATATCTTCATGGTGCCAAACGATTGGAAGGTGCTGTATGACAATACCCTAGCTCAAGTAAACGACGGCATCATCCCTATGTCGCGTATTGATGATGCGGTACGCCGAATTCTTCGTGTGAAAGTACGCGCTGGCCTGTTCGAAAAGCCAAGTCCGGCAAACCGCCCGTTATCTGGCGACCGTTCGCTTATTGGTAAGGCAGAGCATAGAGAAGTGGCGGCGCAAGCGGTGCGCGAGTCTCTGGTACTGCTGAAAAATAAAAATAAAACCCTCCCGATTTCTGCAAGCAAACGCATATTGGTAGCGGGCGATGGTGCGGATAACATTGGCAAGCAATCAGGTGGTTGGAGTATTACGTGGCAAGGCACAAATAATACCAACGATGACTTCCCTGGCGGCAGCTCTATTTATGACGGTATTAAAGCACATGTAGACAATGCTGGTGGTAACGTACAGCTATCGGTTGACGGTAGCTTTGAAACTAAACCTGATGTCGCCATAGTGGTGTTCGGTGAAGAGCCTTATGCCGAGGGTCATGGCGATAGAGAAACCTTAATTTATCAACACGGTAGCAAGACGGATCTAGCGTTGCTCGAAAAATTGAAATCTCAGGGCATTCCGGTGGTGTCGGTGTTTATCAGCGGCCGTCCGATGTGGGTCAACGCAGAGCTAAATGCATCTGATGCATTTGTTGCAGCTTGGCTTCCTGGCTCTGAAGGTGCAGCGGTGGCAGACGTTTTGTTTGGTGAGCAGGACTTTAAAGGCAAGCTGTCTTTCTCTTGGCCGTCAGAGCCTCAGCAGATCGTTAACAAGGGCGATGAAACCTATGAACCTTTGCTGCCTTATGGCTTCGGCTTAACGTACAGCGATGACAACGTTCTAAGCGATACGCTAAACACTGAAATTAGAGTCAGTACTGACAGTAACAAGCCGATGGAAATTCTAAAGGGCTCGGTTGAGGCACCTTGGGTATTATGGCTTTACTCTGGTGATGTTTCTCTGGCAGTGAACGCTAGCACGCATACTGTTGGAGCAATTACTTATCGTACGGTTGATAAGGAAGTGCAGGAAGATGCGCGTAAAATCACTTTCGATGGCACTGAGTTCGCCGCTATGCGTTTTGCAAGCAAGAGCTTTTTCCGTGAAGATTTAAGTGCGCAACTACTTACGCATGGTGCCTTAAGCTTTAACGTTAGTCGTCACTCAGACATAAATGCACCTGTAACGGTAGGCATGAACTGTGAAGGCGAGGGAGACGCAGCAGGCAGTTGCTCAACTCAAATTGATATTAGCGAGCAGCTAAAGGCGATGCCAGCTGACACATGGACAAACATAAGTATTGACCTACAGTGCTTTGTTGATGAAGGTATCGATTTTACCGGCCTTGTTGTGCCGTTTGAGCTAGGCAGTTCAGGTAAGGCAAGTTTGAGCGTAGCGGATATTCAGTTTACCCCTGAGGCTGACAAATCGGCGAGTATAAGTTGCCAAAACTAAACAGTCAGTAGCTCTCAACGCTACTAGAAAAAACAACGCCGCCAACCTCAAAAACTGGCGGCTTTTTTTTGTTTGCACCGACCTTGAGCCTTCCGTTTATCGATCTATTATGCAGTTCATCCCGTAGCCAACCTGTAATATAAACAACAATCGTTGGTGAGATGAAAGTAGATAAGACGTGTTTCCGTCCTGCATTCATTCTTGTCATTCGGGAAAATTACAGGGTAGTAAAATGACAGATGAACAGCGTGCTACACCAAGTCTCTTACTTGCGTTAACACCTGTTGTATTAACGCTTTTAATCCTTGGCACCCAGATATTTTACTTTGGTGTGTTTGAGCCTCATATACCTCTAGCCATTGGCATTGCATTGACAAGCTTTGTAGGTACCTATCTTGGCCTTACATGGGAAGAAGTGCGGGCTGGAATCTTTAAAGTTATCCATGTCGCCTTGCCGTCGGTAAGCGTACTTATTGTCGTAGGAATGATTATTGGTATATGGATAGCAAGCGGGACAGTCCCGACTATTATTTACTACGGCTTGAAAACCCTGTCTCCTCAGATATTTCTTGCAGCAGGAATGGTTATTTGTGCAGTGGTATCCGTTTCACTAGGCACAAGCTGGGGAAGTGTAGGTACCGTTGGCCTTGCCTTGATGGGTATCGGCGAAGGATTTGATATTCCTATGTATTGGACGGCGGGCGCAGTAGTTTCCGGCGCATTTTTCGGCGATAAAGTGTCGTCCCTGTCTGATACTACAAACCTTGCCCCAGCTGTTACCGGCACGGATGTGTTTTCACATATCAAAAATATGATGGCCACCACAATTCCAGCCATGGTTATCGCATTTTTAATTTATCTTGGCGTTGGCTTTTTCGTCATTGACGCTCAGAGTGTTTCGTTTGCAAAAATTGCAGGTATTACTACAGCATTAGAAGACAACTTTACCATTTCCGGCTGGGCGTTATTGCCAGCGCTTGTTGTTATGGGGTTAGCCTTAAAGAAAATTCCCCCCCCTTCCTGCGTTATTTGCAGGAGCGGTTGTGGGAGGAGCTTTCGCCATGTTTATGCAAGGTCAGAGTCTGCAAGCCGTTTTCGATTATGCAAATAACGGATATGCCATTCAAACCAATATTGTTGAAATAGATAGTTTGCTTAATCGCGGCGGCGTTCAGTCAATGATGTGGACTATTTCATTGGTATTGATTGCGCTTGGTTTCGGTGGAGCGTTAGAAACGACAGGCTGTCTAAGAAGCATCATCAATGCAATAAAGAGCAAAGCAAAAACCTTTGCTGGTACACAGATAGCAGCGGTTGGTACGGCGTTTTCTACTAATCTGGTGGCTGGCGACCCGTACTTGTCGGTAGCCTTGCCGGGAAGAATGTATTCACCCGTTTATAGAGGGATGGGTTATTCCACGCTTAACCTGTCCCGTGGCATTGAAGAAGGGGGCACGTTAATGTCTCCGCTCATCCCTTGGAATGCCGGTGGTGCGTTTGTGATATCTGCTCTTGGTCTGGGTATTTCTGGCGCAAACTTAGAAAACCTGCTGTACATCCCTCTTGCCTTTGCTTGTTGGACGGCGCCCCTAATAGGGATATTTTACGCCTACGTTGGCTGGTTCTCACCCAAAGCCACTAAAGCTGAAAAGGAAGAATGGGAGTCTTCTGGGGCCGAAATAGCGAAATTTAATAAGGACGGAACGCCCGTTACCGAGTAATGTTGGATAAGCGAAAACAGTTGCTTGAAACGCGCGAGTGACCGTAGCTAAAACTCGTTACTACAGTGTTAAAGTCTGATGACTCTAATACTGTAGTACACTCGACTTATTGGCGTTCAATTCTTTGGTTTTCTTAGTCATCCTGACTGAAAATACAAACTCTATTCCTACCAAACCTTTTAGCGACATAAAGCGCTTCGTCACACTGCTTAATGAGATTCGATATTTCAATCCCTGTTTGATACTGCGCAATGCCAGCAGAAAAGGTTTGTGCGCTGATATTTGGCGTAATACGCACTTTTCGATAACTATCAAGGATAGAGCTAACAACTTCTTTAGCCTCGGCAGCCGACGTGTTAGGAAGGCACAGAATGAACTCCTCTCCACCATAACGTCCAAATGTATCTGTTTTTCTAATGGACTTGGAAACGTGTTCACAAAAGGCTTTGAGTAAATCGTCCCCACACTCATGGCCATAGTTGTCATTGATTTCTTTGAAGTTATCTAAATCGATTAACACCAAAGATAAGTCGTTTTTATACGCCTTTGCTTCATTTAGCTCTAACTGCACTGCGCCGAGTAAACTTCTTCTATTACGAACGCCTGTGAGCGTATCTACGGTCGCTAATGTTTCCTGTTCTCTTTTCAACCTTCGCTGGACAGCATATAGATAGCTAATGAGGGCTAAAAGTCCTAATAAAGTCAGCGCCCCAGCAGTAAGAATTAGATTCATTCTGTTGCTGTTTGCAAGTTCCAGTTGAGATGATTCGTGCTGTTGTTTTAAGAGTTGTAGTTTTCGCTCAGCTAACGCACTTTCATAATAGTCGCTAAACAGTTCTTTTCTGTCGTCAGTTTGATAGTAAAGAGATTGATAAAAGTTCTTACTGTCTCGCAATGCTGAAATGGCAGCCTCTTTGTTCCCCAGCTGCTCGAAAAGAGAAGACTGAATAGATTTGAATTGCGCCCAATGTAAGTCTGATGAGCTGTACTCGTCATTTAAGTTGTCGATAATCGCGGCCGACAGTGCTTTAGCGCTTTCAAATTCTTTCTGTTCTACTAGTTCTTTAAAGCGAGAAATTTGATAGGTGTTAGTGTCATATGAGATTGGTAGTGAAGATACAAAGTGCTCAGTTTTCTCAATTAATTCATGAGCTTTATTAACTTTGTCTAGAGAATAAAAATAATCGATTTTTAAAACTATGCCATATACGTACGAGTCCCAGTCCTCAATAGAGGTAGCGTACTCAACATATCGTTCAAGGATGGCAAAAGCCTCATCTATTCGACCTGAATTTTCAAGGCTTCTTCTTTGGCAGTCGAGGGCAATTTGATAATATCGATGAGGGCTTGCTACAGGCCTGTCTGCAAAGAATTCCTCTGCACGCGAACACAGTTCTAAAGCGTGACTGTCTTCACCCAGATAAGACATGTTAAGCCCTATCTCCAGTTCCATGTTTTCTATTGCGCCATCGCCAAAGAAGCGTTTTTCGGTTAATGAAGGCAGTTCGCCTAACACTTTCGCGCCTGAGTTTAGGGATGCTCTAATTAGTCCCATTCTCGCTAGAAAAATGGATTTAGTCGCAATAGCGTCAAAGTAAAGCTCAGGGTCATTGTCGTTGGCAAACGCTATTACTTCGTCAATAGTGCTATGGGCTAAACGCCACTTTTCCTGAATGGCGAGGTTATAAGCTGACAGAATGTTGTGTCTGAAATACAACGCTGGGTGTGAACGCTTTATATCTTTTAAGTGGTCTTTCGGGGCAAGTTTGTACTCTTCGAATGCCGTGGGATGATCAACCATAGATTGCAGTAAAGCAATGTAAACAGATGCAAGAGATGACTGTTCAGATAAGACATCAGAGTCAGAGACTAATGCCGTTAACTCTTCTTCACTGTCGGGTTTACTGCCTATAATTTGGGAATACGCTTGGAAATATCTATCA
This sequence comes from Alteromonas alvinellae, assembly GCF_902705805.1. NCBI lineage: Bacteria > Pseudomonadati > Pseudomonadota > Gammaproteobacteria > Alteromonadales > Alteromonadaceae > Alteromonas > Alteromonas alvinellae. The sequence continues at coordinate 36,769 of NZ_CACSIH010000084.1, forward strand.
TCGTCAGATGCGAAGGTATTGTTTATTCCCAACAAAAATAGCACTAGTACGCTAATACACTTCTTATACTTCACTCGCTTTCTTCTTTTATTACTCGTACCTGAGCTTGTCTAGTGAGGTTATCAAATATTGGAAGAAATGTTTGATAATTCTAGCGTGCTAAAACAAAAAAGGGCCTGAAAAGGCCCTTAGTATTATTGCTCTATCAACTTAGAAAGTATATCTAGCGCCAAGCGTGTAGCGAGGTCCGTACTGACGAGCAAATAAGAATTGCTCTTCGAATCGGCCGTAGCCACGTTCTGTTTCATCGTTGATGTTCACGCCTTCTAAGAACACGGTTAGGTGTTCGTTAACGTCGTAGTTGATGCTGGCATCAATTTGACCGAAAGTGTCGAACTGAGTAGCTGGGTTATCTGAAGAACCTTGTGCTTGGCCAATACCCACAACATAGTCTGAGCGCCATGCATAGGTCACTTTTACAGAAAGGCCTTCTTTCTCATAAAACACTTGGAAGTTGGCCGAGTCACTGATACCTACTAGCGGGTCTTGCTCGTTCAGGTTGTAAGGATCGTATTCAACGTCACCGTCAACTAACGTTGCGTTGGCGCCGAAACCAAAACCAGTGTCGCCAAACGTGTGCTGTATAGCTAGCTCAATACCTTCAACCGTTTTTGAATCGCTGGAATTACCAGGCTGTGTGGTACGCCACGTGATTAACGGGTCGTCCGCATTAGGGGTTACCACACCGTTTTCGTCAGCATAGCCGTTATCAATAAAGTAATTATAGATAGCGCTATCGGTGGCTTGCTCACCAGCTGCCGTTAATGCGGTCACGGCTTCGTTCCAGCGAGGGCCTTGATAGATGTCACGTAAACCTTCGAACTGCTGATCTTGACCTGTGGTTGTAATGTAGTTTTCAACCGACTTTCTGAATAAACCCACGGCAAGCATGCTCGACTCGTCGTAGTACCACTCAAATGAAAGGTCTAAGTTAGTTGACTCGAACGGTAGCAAGCTGGTGTTACCCGCCGATGCGGTTCTCGCGCCAATTTTAGGGCTTCCACTGAATGCCAAGCCACCTTGTAGTAAGCCAATCGGCGCTCTGGTAATTGATTTACCCCAAGAGAAACGCGCAACAATGTCATCCGTCACATCTACTTTTACGTCGAACATGGGTAATAAAATGTCATATTCGCCAGTAAAGTCTTGCACCTGTAGCTCGTCTTCAAACTGCGTGATCCACTCAGAAGCTGCGACCCAATTTACCTGCACAGGTACACGAACCTCCGCAGAGCTTGGCACTTCTGTTTCTTCGTAGCGTACACCAGCATTTAGTTGCACGTAATAATCACCGACCTCGAAGTCCCACTCTGACTGAACATAAATAGAGTCGGTAATTTCCTCTACGTTACTGACAGAAGGCGCACCGCTGAAGTAAGGGTCGATAGAGTAAGCGTTACTCTCGCCAACGACATCACCAGTAATGAAAGCAAGTTGACGGGCAATGGCTTCGTCAAAATCATAGGTGTAATAGTAACCTGGATTCATGCCTGCGCCGCCACCGTCAAAGGCGTCTAGGAAGCCTGATGTGTCATTGCGAATAAACATGCTGTCTGGGAAAATTTCTGTGAAAGATGGACTAAAACCCGGGCCGCCGCGTAGTCCGCTCCACGCTTCAAAACCCGTCAATGCTTGTTCTGTTCGGGCGTAACCAAAGTCAATTTTAACCAGTGGTATGTCGAAAGCTGAGTTATACCACGTGCCGTCAAGCTGCAGTTGCTCAATATCAGAGCGACCTGGTGAGTAAATGAATTGGCTGAAGTTAGAGTCAATTTCACTAGGTAAGATTTCATTCGTACCGTTGTTCCAGTTCACATAAACTTGTGGAATCTCGCCTGCTCTGTAGTCGTAAACTTTTGACTCAAGCTGGTTTGAGCCCAGTATAATTTGGCCAGAGCTACCCAAACCTTTGTCATAACCGTTATCAATCTCGTTGTAAGAATCGTGGTAATCCAGACGGAAATGCCAATCGTCAGACACTACCCAGTCTAAGTTTACACCAATTGAACGCGCGTCAACTCGCGTGGTTTCGCGACTGGCAGTAAACGAGCCGTCGTCGCCACTAATATCGGCATAGACTGCTGTACCATTTTCGTCTAATTCGTACGCATTAATATTAGCGCCAAAGTTATTCCAAATACCCCATCCCACTGTGTTGGTGCCAGTAGTGGCGCGTGTTGCAGTGTAATCTATCGTTGCCGTAAAATCGTCAACTGGGCGAAATTGGAAAGTAACTTGGGCGTTTGAACGCTCACGCTGAACGTCAGTAATGCTGTAGTTCATGTCTTTAGGGAAGAACGCAGCGTCGGTAATATTGGTGCGGTTATCAACCACATTTTCAGGGTCTAAGTCAGGTAGTGCAGCGTTTTCTTGAAGCTGCCAGCCTTGAATATTTGCCGCTTGTTGTTGAAAGTCACGTTCTTGATGAGAGAATGACAGACCAAATCCAAACATGTCATCGGCAAACGTGTTGCTGTAGACACCAGCAATTTCAGGGGTTACGTCATCACCCGCTTCGTTAGACGAGTCGTAAATACCTTTTACTGAAATAGTGGCGTTTTGCCCTGACTGGGCCAGCGGCTTCATGGTAATAATATTTACCGTAGCACCTAAGCCACCACTAGGGTTTTCAGCGCGAGCGGTTTTTTGAAGCTCTAAAGTGCTTACGCCTTCAGATGAAAGGTTGGCAAGATCAAACGAACGGGTAAAACCGGTCCCCGGCATCTGGCGACCGTTTAGGGTTATCAGGTTGAATTCTGGACCGAAGCCACGAACGGTAATTTGGCTACCCTCGCCGTTATTACGGCTAATGGTTACACCCGTAATACGCTGGAGTGCTTCAGCCAAGTTGGTATCAGGAAATTTACCTAGTTCTTCAGCTGATATGGCGTCTACCACGCCGCTTGAGCTGCGCTTTAAGTCCATAGAGCGGATCATACTGCCGCGAATACCGCTAACTTGAATAACTTCTACTTCGCCTTCTGCGGGCGTTGCCGTATCTGCTTCTTGAGCGTATGCGGGTAGCACAAGAGAAGAGCCCATCAACAAAGCCATTGATGTGGCAAGCTGGGTCTTTTTAAAAGGTGTGTTTTTCATAATTGCCCTACTAATTCTTATCAATTTTGTATGCCCCCTAAGCACAGCCTAGGCGGCACATGCTTTGCTATTGAGCTGCAATTTCAACATTATCAATGCGGTATACTGCGCCCTCACCAGAGCCCCATGCAGGGAACATCATGATGACGTTGATTGCACTGATATCCAGACCTAAGTCATAAAGCGTTTGAAGAGGGAATGTATAGGTTTGCCATTCGCCTTCAACAGGGTCTACACCTTCAAGGCTAGCTGAAATAGGAAGTTCTACGGCTGATGACACGTTGATTGATTCAATTTTGAACAACCAAGGCGCTGATGTATCGTTAGGCATAGAGCTTACTTTCATTTCAAATCGCACAGCACCATCAGTTAGTAGTGCTGACGCGTCATAAGAGTGGCCGTCATCAGCAATGATGCCCATAACCGTTGGCGTCGCGCCAATTCGGAACTCGGCTACAGTGCCGTGGTCCGCATCATCTACTTCTTCTGTTGGGGTTGAGCCACCGCAGCAGTCCCAGATACGCCACTGGTCTGCCGCAGTGTCTGCGAACAAGGTAATCCCAGACGCTGAAGGCGCGTCTTGACCACTGTCCGGGTGATATATTTTCACGTTGTCTAGGCGATACACGGCGCCTTCACCAGTACTCCAAGCAGGGAACACCATGATGACGTCTATTGCGCTAACGTCTAAGCCGCGAGCTTGTAGGTCAGAAATAGGGAAAGTGTAGGTTTGCCACTCACCTTCAACAGGCGCTTGGCCTTCAACGCTATCCGCTAAAGGAAGCTCGACTGCGGTTGATGCACCGTTTGACTCAACTTTAAATAGCCATGTTGAATCTGGGTTGTTTGGAGTGCTTAACACACGCATTTCAAACTGTAGTAAACCACCGTCAGTTAGGGCTGTGGCATCAAATGGAGTATCACCACCACCGGCAGCAGAGCGAGTAATAAAGCCCATTACGGTAGGTTCTGCGCCAATGCGGAATTCTGCCGTTAAGCCGTGCTCTTCGTCATCCATTTCTTCAGTTGGGGTAGAGCCACCACAGCAATCCCACATGGGCCAATCAGGGTTTTGGCCATCTTCGAAGATAGTTAGTTCAGGATAAGAAACACCGCCTTCTTGTGAAATTTCAACGTTTGTCATGCGATAAACTGCGCCATTTCCAGTATCCCAGGCAGGAAACACCATAATGACATCAATAGCGCTGGTATCTAAGCCTGCTTCAGCAAGCGCACTTAGTGGAAATTCATAAGACTCCCATACACCTTGCTCTGGCGTGTCACCTGCAGTATCTGCTGGACCCACGTAACCACTCATTAAGGGCAGTTCTACCGCAGTGGAGCCTTCAGAACTTTCAATTTTAAATAGCCAGTTTGTGGTAGCGTTGTTGGGTAGAGAAGTTACTTTTAGATCAAACTTAACACTGCCTGTTTCTTCTATTGGCGAGGCATCAAAAGGAGAAGCCTCACCTTCTGGGTCTGTTATAAATTGTCCTCGACTAATAAAGCCCATTACGGTAGGTGCTTCGTTGATCGTAAATTCGTAAACTTGACCTTGCTCAGTGTCCTCAACTAAAGCTGGGGTAGTGCCGCCACAGCAATCCCATGCTGGCCAGTTCGGGTTAGGCGCACCATCAAAAATCGTTAAGTTTTGAGGAATGCCAGTAGAAGGCGGAGAAGGGATAGGGGCTGCACCTTCAACCAGTGCGTCCTCAAACGAGTCGTAGCCAGGGCGCACAGTTTCACAGCCTTTACCAGTGTCTGGATCAGAGGCACATTCATAAACGCGAACGTAATCGATTTCAAAAGTTTGGCCGTTTGCAAATGCTTCGGCATCAATACCCGTTTCATTAACTGCTTCGGGCCAATTTCCGCCCACCGCAAAATTAAGGATCATGTAAAACTCTTGGTCGTAAGGCGCATTATTCCATTGGGTTTCAAGTTCCCCGGTGACTTGGTCGAAGTACTCGGTATACCATCCGCGATGAGAAAGCCCCGTTGCATCACCATTTGCGTTATAGCGAACTTCAGAACGACGCTGAGTTGCGTACAAATAGCCGTCCATATACCAGCGAATTTCACCTTCTTGCCATTCTATAGCGTAGGTATGGAAGTCATCAGCTGGGTTCGCGCCATCAGGAAGAGAATAAGCTTGACCAGAGCTGTCATTGTTTGGCCATTCTTGACCATAGTGAAGGGTGCCGTAGATGTGGTTTTCAGGGGTACCTTCTGCGTCTGCTGCTTTCAGGTTTACCGCTTCCATAATGTCGATTTCACCAGAGCGAGGCCAGCCGCCATATACAGAATCAGTAGGCATCATCCAAAACGCTGGCCAACTACCTTGCCCTTCCGGAAGTTTCGCGCGCATTTCAAAACGGCCATATTTAAAATCGGCTTTGTATTGAGTAATTAATCGGGCTGACGTGTAGGGCTTTGGTGCACCTTCTTCGGCAGGAAGCGCAACAATTTTTAGACTACCATCAGACACAAATGAATTGTCTTCACTGTCTGTGTAGCACTGGGCTTCATTGTTACCGCCACCGTCGCAGTTTACTTCATGGGTCCAGTTATCATCGTTAATACTGGTTCCATCGAACTCGTCGCTCCAAACAAGCTCCCAGTCAGTAACGGGAACCGTTGCGTCAACAACGTCGATATCCGTAGAGGTTGTTGCTCCACCTCCACAGCCAAATAGGGTTGTGACTGAGATCGCGGCTGCTATCCGCGAGAGTTGAGATGCTTTTTTCGTCATTGTTTTCAGCCCTGATCAAAAGAAATTGGGTTTTTATGTTGTGGCAAATGCCACGTAAAAAGCTTGTGTAAGCGCTTACAAAATAAGTTAAATAAAAATGGCTGTTTGAAAGCGCTTACATAACATTAAGCCACTGACACGTAAAGATCAATACTGTTCTCAAAAATTTAACATTTGGCTGTCGGTCTTATTTTTGTTGTTTTTGGTTTATTTTCAAATAAAACAATAATATAAGGTTGTATTAGGAGGTTGGTTAAAATTTAAAGGTGCTTGTTTCACTCACTATTTACAAATTATCTCAGGGACTTGTTAATGATCTGTGCTCGATATTTTGTTCGCACCTGTGCACACATCACGTTAAGCTCAACGTACGATCTCATGTGAGTTGTTATTATGCATCACCACAATCACAGCACTACCGCCTCTAATCATCATAAAGGTCAGCATCACGGCCATCACCACGGTGCGCATGCTGAAGGGCTAGGCACAGATTCCACACGCATTGGATGGGCGTTCTGGCTAAATTTCATCTTTACTATTATTGAATTCATCGGTGGTTGGCTTACTAACAGTGTCGCCATAATGGCAGATGCTGTTCACGATTTAGGAGACTCTCTATCCATAGGTCTGGCGTGGTATTTAAGTAAGCTCGGGAATAAAGCATCTACCGAAAAGTATACGTATGGCTTCAAACGGCTAAGCCTTATGGGAGCTATGATCAACGGCGTTATCTTGGTGATTGGCTCAATTTGGGTGTTGTCTGAGGCCATCCCTCGTTTATCTAACCCCGAAATGCCCGTTACAGAGGGTATGATTGGATTAGCGATCCTCGGTATTGTCGTGAATGGATTTGCAGCTTATAAACTCCACGGCGGTCATTCGATGAATGAAAAGGTGCTTAACTGGCACTTAATTGAAGACACGATGGGGTGGGTAGCGGTACTGGTAGTAGCTATTGTGCTCCATTTTGTTGAATGGCCTATACTTGACCCAATTTTATCTATTGGTTTTACGCTATTTATTTTGGTCAATGTTGTTCGGTATGTTGTGCAGACCATGTCTTTGTTTCTACAGGGCGTACCTGACTTGGCTACAAGGAATGCTATTAGCAACGCGCTTTTGAAAATCGAGCACGTTGAAGAAATTCACCATGTACATTTTTGGTCGCTTGACGGAGAGCAGCACGTGCTTACTGCACACGTGGTAATAAACTGTGCAATAGAGAATGACAAACTGAGAGCACTCAAAAGGGAAGTTCACGAGCGTTTAGCCCCCTTTGAACTTGCTCATACCACGATAGAGTTTGAGTTGCCGGGTGAGCCATGTCGTGATGATAATGACCATTTACACGCCCACTCTCACGAACATCAGCATGAAGAACTATAAGTTGCGTTAAACTCTGGCGAGAGTAGGGATTCGTTGTCTATAGGCCAACGAAAATCAAGCTTTTGTAGTGATAGGCCTTTTTAGCAATAACTATAATTAATAAATAAAAGTATGAATATCAGATATCAAGCGATTCTCCCGGGAGTAAGCGTTTCGGTCATTACCGGCTTGGCGGCTCTTTTTCTCAGCGAGCACTACGGTTCCCCTGCCATGCTGTTTGCTCTTCTGATAGGAATGGCTGTTTCTTTTCTCTATAGAGCTGATTCACCAAGTGCCGAAGGCATTGATTTTTGTTTGCCCAGCGAAGCTGGCAAACC
>NZ_CACSIH010000085.1:0-231 GCF_902705805.1 Alteromonas alvinellae
GCAGCGGTCTGTGTGCCATCTAGACAAGGCGAATGTTTGACGGTTTAGTGGTTCTAAATCGAAAACATTCAACGCAGTATAGATGGCACAAAGGCGCTGCCCGAAGGGGTCGTTATGGAAGCCTTTTACTCTTTGTCACAGTCCTTTAACTTAGCCCGCTAGGCTTGCAGGACTGTTTCGCGATTAAAAGGCTTCCATTTAGACCAAAATTCGTACACCAAAGGTCAACAG
>NZ_CACSIH010000086.1:0-458 GCF_902705805.1 Alteromonas alvinellae
ACACCTCGTGACCGTGAAGGCTCCTTTGAACCTAAACTCGTTAAAAAACATCAGTCTCGCTTTACGTCAATGGACGATAAAATCCTCTGGCTTTATGCACAGGGCATGAGTACTCGTGAAATCGTCAATGCGTTTGATGAATGGTACGGTGCTGAGATATCGCCAACATTGGTTTCTCGCGTCACTAATGCGGTTATCGAGCAAGTGGTCGAGTGGCAGTCACGCCCGTTAGATGCTATTTACCCCATCGTTTACCTCGACTGTATCGTGGTGAAAGTACGCCAAGATAAACGCATCATCAACAAATCTATCTTCCTGGCCTTGGGCATCAATACCGAAGGCCACAAAGAGTTGATGGGCATGTGGATAGCCGAGAATGAAGGCGCTAAGTTCTGGCTAAACGTGCTAACCGAACTTCAGCAGCGTGGCGTAGAAGACATCCTTATTGCTTGTGTAGA
>NZ_CACSIH010000087.1:0-1086 GCF_902705805.1 Alteromonas alvinellae
TCGCCTGAGCTGTTAAGCAGCTTCTTTTTTGTTCTCTGGGTTTAATTTCACATCACCGATTTCCTCCCAGTTTCTAATACCCTTTGACCAGCGGTTAGGGTTCTTTTTTTGCGCTTTGGTATATAGCTCATGGCGTTTTGCCAATATCGCTTTATCTTCACCATTATGGCGTTGCGCTGGTGTCACGAATTTGATGCGACTATGCCTGTGCTCAGTGTTGTACCATTGAGCGAAGCCTTTCATCCAAGCTCTTGCATCTTCAAGGCTTTTAAAGCCTTCGCTTGGCCAGCGGTGACTGTATTTGACCGTGCGGAACAATGATTCTGAGTACGGATTATCATTGCTGACACCGGGGCGGCTACGAGAGCCAATGACACCCATATCAAGCATTTTGGCTTGCATCGTCAAACATTTCATCGGGCTACCGTTATCTGAATGCAATACCACGTCTTTTTTAACGCATTTCTCAGACCAGAGCGTGCGCTCAAGCAATTGGGCAGCATGTTCACCTGATTCACTGTCATGAACTTCCCACCCGACAACCTTACGGCTGAAGATGTCGATTATCATGTAGAGGTAGAAGAACCGACCAATGACCGTTGACGGGCAGTAACTAATATCCCAAGTCCACACTTGGTTTGGCGCTGTCGCTGTGTACCCCTTAGGTTTAGCTCGGCTACCTTTAGGTTTTGCTTTACCTCGATGGGCTAGCTGGTCATTGGCTTTCAACACACGATAAAAGCTCGATTCAGACGCGAGATATTGCCCGTTATCTGCCAGCATTGGCACTATCTGACTTGGCCCTAAATTGGCGTATTCTTCTTGGTTACAGGTAGCTAATATCGCTTGCTGCTCTTCCTCAGTGAGCTTGTTACTCGGTTCTGGCCTATCAGCTGTAGGTCTTTTGTCACCACTGATTTCACCGCTTTCCTGCCAGCGTTGTAATGTGCGTACAGACATACCAACTTCTTCACAGGCTTTCTCTTTTCTAGCACCTGAGCCGACTGCTTCATCAATCAGAGATGCGTAATGCTGCCTATCTGTGAGTGAGGTTAATTGTCCTCGTCTTCCCCCCAGTAGGCATTT
>NZ_CACSIH010000088.1:0-15112 GCF_902705805.1 Alteromonas alvinellae
TTACATGCTAAATTCGTGGGGATCCCTCAGAGTTTAATTACAATGCTTAAGTATATTCATAGTTTTCTGTTATCGAATAAAAGCCATCGAGTACGTGTGAAGTCGCCAATTGAATTTAAATTAGGTGCTTATGTAACATTCTTCGTGGTTTCATCTATTGTATTTTCCGGTTCTACCTTAGCAAAAACGGTTTGTAGTACTGAAGTAGTAGAGGAAAAAGGCACCCCTACTCTCAGTTCTGAATTGATTGATGCAATGCATGAAGCAATTAGCACTAACACTTTTGACCTTAACGAACCTTATACTTTGATAAGCAAGAAACATTTCTGTACGGGTGTCGGAAAGTCCAATAAAGGAACCGAAAGTGCTTTCGAAGCCTTTAACAGAGTCCCAAATCCTGATCCAGCACCGAAAGAAGGTGATAAGAAAACAGTCAAACAGACTAGAGCTGATGGAACCAGGGAGTGGACTTACACTTATTTGAATGGAGTTTGGGTATTGACTGGATACAAATACACACCTTTGCCTGATGCTGATAGTTTGGATCCATAATTGACCGGCCTCAAATAAATGGATTCACGATATAGACGAATTCGGCATGACAATTCCCCCTAGTGGGGCTTATCGATGAAATCGAAATGAACAGATAGTTTCCACTATAAAGCAGCATGAAGGGGGGGAAGGCAAATTAACACTTCAAGTCATTGATGATGACGAATACTCAAGCGCTAAGATATCTGTAGCAAACTTAAGAACTCATGAAGTGAAGACACATGGAATTGTGCCTTTGGTGACTTTTTAACGTCCGGTCGAAGTATCTGAACCGTTTTCATACCTAACCTATTACCCGAACTAATTTCGGACTCCTCACTGTCTCCAGTAACCCATACTTCATTCGGAGCTGTATTATAGCTTTTGGTATGCCCAAAGTAGCCATAGAAAAGGGCGCCGCTAAGCGCGTAATAAGCCTAGATGATATGGGCAAAAGTGTTATGCAAACCGTAGAAAAGCTCTCAGCAGGTAGTCGCTTGTAAGTATAGTGAGTAAATACTTACAGAATGCAATTTCTGTCCTAAAACCTGTAAAAGGATTGTTATAACTTTTCTTGTTCCAGAAAAGCTAAGGTGTTTTAATAGCATCGCTTAATAATGAGTAATGCTGCTGCAGAATGCTGTTGCTGTAGCCGATACTATGGATAGGCTCACTATTTAGTGCGTAAAAATATAAAAATCGATACGTAAGTGGAATGGTAAGGTAAATCATTGTCGACATAATAATATAAAAGACAATGGCTTATGTGTGTTAGCAAAAGCAAGGTAGGCGAAGTTTTATTACTGAGTATGTTTTGTAGTACCTAACTAGAATAAAAGGCCTGCTATATTTCTTACAGATTTTAGAGCAAATATATGCTCATTCTTACGGTATGACACTAACCCGGGATTATAACGAGTAGTTGGGGACTCTTATGAAACAGCAAACGCTTATTGCGCTATCGGCCTTAATGTTTTCTTCTTCTGTTTTAGCAAATGGCGGTTTTGAACCGAATAAGAAAGCATGCGTTAACGTCGGAAAAGAAATCACTCGCGTAAGTACTGAAATGGATACGGCTAAGTCAGGTATTCAGAAGTCATGGCTTAAGCGTCAATTAAGTGCATTGGAAACAAAGCGCAATTCTTGTAGCACTCAAGGTTTTAAACCAAACCAGCCAGAGCTAGCAAAAGTTTAAACATGTTGTACTTCGCATGAAAAAAGTCTTACCACGGTAAGACTTTTTTGTTTGTGCTTGAATAACTTTTATTACGTTGCAATTTAAAAAGCGGCGCGGCAGTCACCGCCGTTCATGCTTTCATCAAGCTGAATCATTGCGAACTTATTACTGCGATAAGTTCGGTAAGCGAACCAATACTATGATCAGGTGCGAGTCCCAACGGGTACATCATTTTGCCCGGGCGCTCTACAAATGTGGTTTGCATACCTGTCGCTTTAGCACCACTCACATCCCATCCGTGTGCAGCCACCATCATGGCGTCTTTGTTCTTTACGTTAGCCTGTTGGCAGGCCCAGTGATAAACCGCAGCATGTGGTTTGTAGGTACGTACACTTTCCACACTTAATACATGGGAAAAATAGGGCTTAATATTGGCAAACTCAAGCTGTGCGTCTAGTCCGGCTTTAGATGAGTTTGAAAGGGCGACCAAGGTTACACCAGCACTTTGAAGCGCCTTTAATGTAGGAACAACATCGTCGTGCGCTGGCAATCGGGTAATATGCTGTTTGATGATATCTTTTGCGGTAGCCTCATCAACAGATATATCCTTACTGTGAGCTACCATGGTAAGCACTGCGGCTCCAATATCAATGAAATCGTGAAACTGTCCAGACGCAACATCCACTAAACTGTGATGCAATAAGTTAGCAAACCATAAGTCTACCAGTGTCTCATCGCCGTTTAGCACCGACGCTAAGCCTGTTTTTATGGCCTGCATGTCTAGTAGTGTTTCATTAATATCGAAGAAAATAACCTTTGGCGTCACGATTCACCTTCCTATAGTTGATGATAGTAAACGGTACGTTTCGTTTTTAGCTTGTTCGTTGCATATACCACTGTAAAACAGAATTGGTTTTGCTAAAGCACAGTACGACCAATGTCGATGAATTAACGCTGACAGGATATAAGAAGAATCTCACAAGAAAGGGGGCAAGAAAAGGCTGCAATAGCGTCATAAACCCTGAACGAAATATATTGAGAGAAACGAACAACAAAAAGCCGGCACTAAGGCCGGCTTTATTTTTAGGTGTTGCGCTTTTTGTTCTTAGAAGAACAAGTAAGAAACGCTAAGCTTCATGCTACGAGGCATAATGTAGCGGCCGTTTGGTGAATCTGGATTACGCGGGTCACCCTCGGTAATACCTTGTTCGTCAGTCAGGTTATCAACAGAGAACTGAAGGCGAAGTGACTCAGTTGGCTCTAGCGTTAAACCTACATCAACTTTCTCGTAGCCCTCTAGTACAACCGTGTTTTCGTTGTTACCAAAGCGATCATCAACCGCTGATAGTGTTCCGTATACCGTGGCATACATATCGCCGATATCGAAGCCATAGCTAGGCGTTACACGTACCTGCCAACCCGGCTGGCGCTGAGATTCATTGCCTTCGTTATTGGCGCTGGCAGTAATTTCAGTTTCTTGGATAGTCGCATTAACGCTTAATGAGAAGCCTGAATCGTGGCTATAGCGACCATCAAGTTCTAAACCGTACGCTTCGTTAGTAAGAATTTCAGCCGGCGCACCCGGACGGCGTACAAACGTATCGCCTTTTACTTCGTTAGCGAATGCAGTTGCAAAGAACTGAATGCTGTCATTCATGAACTTATAACCAAGTTCACCCTGAGTAACTTCTTTAATTAGGTCGTTACCACCAGTGTAAGCACCCCAGTTGTCTCTGAAATCGTCGAAGTAAGGCATTTTATAGCCTCGGTTCATGCGAACGAATACACCGCTAGTGTCATTTAGCGCGTAGTTTGCACCTACTGTCCACGACGTTTTGGTTTCATCGTACTCAAGCGCTTTAGTTATTTTGCCGTCAAGATCTTCATCTACCGAATAGTTCACTTCGTGATTTTCACGGCGTAGCCCTAAGTCGATGCTCAGGTCTGTGGTTGCGTACCACGTACCCGTTGCATAAAGTGCGAACGTGCTTGCATCACCTACAGAGCTGATGTCGTAGTTCCAATCGCAGCCTTGTGCGTCGGTGTTACATTCGATCCCGTCTAGCAATTCGCCGCCTGGCTGCAACACGTGGTAAGCCGTGTTACCAATGCTCCACCAGTCATTGGCTTTGGTTGAGGCACTGTAAATACCAAATGATGTATCGAAGTCTTCCCAGCTTTTCGACACAGCAAGGTCGTTAGTGAAAGCTTCAATATCCTTAAGTACTACCCAACGGCCGATTTGCTGAATAGGCGTATCACCGTCATACACTGTGCCAGTTACTGCACCAGTGGCTGATTCGCCATTGTCGGCAACATTTGCGATGGTAGTTGCAGAACCATTCGGGACAAGACCAAAAGTATTGGCTTCACCTTTGGTAAGGTTAAAGCGGTCAACTAGCTGCCAGTCATTGCCTAAGTCAAGCTTAATGCTACCGCCACTTACGTGTCCGTCCCATCCACGACCTTCGCCAAAGTCGAATGACTCAGTGGTATCATTAGGGCCATACGTAATGGTGCCTTGGCGATTCAATGGACCAATTTGCGTATAGTTTGCGTCGATGCCTTCAACGTTTAAAGGTGTAGGTAAGTACCAAGTACCGCGATCGTCAGTTTGACGGGTATAAAGGTTAAGCTCGCCTTTTTCGAAAACTTTAGTGATGTTAACGGTGAACTGGTTACCCTGCTCAGAGTTAAAGCCGGCATCACGAATACCTTCTGAGCTCTTAATGTAGCCACCTACCATGTAGTACAAGTCGTCATCTAGTGCGCCGCTTGCAACCACGTCAATACGGTTTAGGCCGTAGTCTGAGATGGTGTACTTCGCTGACGCTTCTGTCGACTCGCCACCACGTTTAAGGCGGAAGTTTGTTGTAAGACCTGGTTGACCGTTGCTCACTACTGGGTTTGGACCACCGCGTAAACCTTCAACCATTTCAATGGTATCGTCTATGCGAAACAGCTGAGAGTTCTCAAGGAAAGATAGCGTAGGTGCAGGGTAGATAGGAGAGTTCTCAAGCGCAATCGTTAAGAACGGCGCATCGCCACCACCTGGAAAACCACGCACAAATACGTTCGCGCCAGACTCACCGCCTGAGCTTTCAACCCAAACACCTGGAATGGCCTTAAACAAATCGGCCGTAGACTTAGGCGCCAATTTTTCAATGTCGCTAGCGTCGATGTTGGTTACCGCGAAGCTTGCGTCAATCTTTCTAATCCCTGCGCCGCCTGGCGTACCGCTGACAACAATGATCTCTGCGTTGTCTTTCGCTTGTTGTTTTACGTCTTCTTGTGCCATGGCAGGCTGCGTTAGTGCTACCGCTACTGCACTCGCCAGCATTCCTTTTGTAAACAACGTTTTCATGGTGTGTGCTCCCGAAAATGTTCTATTGCGTTGTTAACTGAATGCGTTAAACAGGTTTAAAAATTGTTATACGCATCACGATTGCGAAACAAAATAGATCTGTTTGCAAACGATTGCAAGAATAAAATGCAATCGTTTGCAAATTTTTTGTTTATTGTTGTTAACATGGTTTTACGCCAAGACGATTCGCGCTATATTGTGAATTCGGCTGTAGAGTCGACGATTTATCCGGTTTAGGTAGCGGTTTTAGGCTTTTATTTTGTAGTGCTATCACGGGTAACCCGGTATACCGAAAATTATTAGAGAATGGTCACATTGGTTTCTGAAACAAAACTCACCTTAGCGAAGCTGGCTGATATTGCTGGTGTATCAACATCGACAGCATCACGGGCACTGAAAGACAATCCGCTTATTAAGCAGGAAACCCGAAGCAGAATTCAGGCACTAGCTAAAGAGCACAATTTTAGTATTAACGCGGCCGCTAGCCGCTTAAGAACACAGAAAACTCACGTGATAGCGGTGATTCTAAATCTAATCGACAACACCGAACAAAGCACCACAGACCCATTCCTGCTTAAGCTGGTGGGAGAGCTAAATCAGGCGCTAAATGCCAAAGGCTACGAGCTACTGCTGTCTAACTCATTTATGGCATCTGACGATTGGGCGAACTACTTTATTCGCAGCCAGCGTGCCGACGGCATTATTGTCATTGGACAAGGCAAATCTACGGCCAAAATCGACCGAGCAGCACAGTCGGGCATTCCCATTGTAGTGTGGGGCGATGCAAAAACAGACGCGCCATATCCCATTATCGGCGGCGACAACTATCTGGGTGGCTATACGGCAACCCAGCATTTGCTGAGCCACGGCGCCAAACGCATCTTGTTTCTTGGAGATTCTGAACACGCGGAAATGCAGGAACGTCACAAGGGATATTCGCAAGCCCACCGCGATGCGAATGTGCCAATAGACACGCAGTGCACCTGCGCCATCGATATTACGTCGAAAGCAGCATACCAATACATCAACCAGCGTATAAAGGCGAATGGGTTAGATTTCGACGGGATCGTTTGTGTAAGTGATATGGTGGCATTAGGCGCGTTAAAAGCGCTAAAAGAGCGCTATGTAGGTATTCCAAGCGATGTAGGCATTGTGGGTTACGACGATATTTCTTTAGCTGAACTTATGCACCCGTCGTTAACAACGGTGCGTCAGAATACTCAGCAAGCCGCAATAGAGATGGTTACGCAGCTATTAAACCAGTTTGAAAACAAACCTACAGAGAGCCAGGTAGTGGAAACAACCTTAATTGCCCGTCGCTCTACGCAGCACAGCGACTAATATTTCGCTTTTTTATCAGCTTTTTACCGCATAAACGCTATTATTCAACGGTAACAGGGTGTCGATATTAAGCTCTAACAAAAAAATAATAGCGCTTTGCAAACGTTTGCATTTTTATTTTCTTACGACTACACTCCCGCATAATTCAGTTAACAGAGTGTTTACACATGTCCCGATTCATGGTCATTGCAGCCATTGCCATTAGCTACTACGTATTTGCCATACTACTTAACAGTGTGGGTACTGTTATTCTGCAATCGATCAATAGCTTCGACATTAGTAAGCCAGAGGCAAGCACACTAGAAGGCTTTAAAGATCTTTCTATTGCTGTTGTCTCGTTCCTAGTGGCTAGCTTCATTCCAAGAGTTGGCTACAAGCTTTCAATGTTGCTTGGGTTAGCATTAGTGGCCGTTGCCTGTGCGCTGACGCCTTCTATCGCAAGTTTCTGGTTCATTAAAGTGTTGTTTGCCTGCATAGGTACTGCATTTGCGCTAGTGAAAGTGTCGGTGTACGCGATTATTGGGCAGCTGTCGTCTACCACTAAAGCGCACTCATCGTTAATGAACACCATTGAAGGTATTTTTATGTTGGGCGTGTTGTCTGGCTACTGGGTGTTCGCTGGGTTTATCGACCCCAATAACGATGCTTCTTTATCTTGGCTGAACGTTTACTACTTACTAGCTGCGCTGGTTGGTTTTACGTTAATCGTTGTGGCATTGGCGCCTATAAAGCCTGTGGAAAAAGCGCAATCAGAAGGCCTTGCAAGCGAGTTCTTCAGCATGCTGAAACTGGCCTATAAGCCTTTAGTGCTGGTGTTTATCTTCTCTATTTTCTTGTACGTGTTAATAGAGCAGGGTATAGGTTCGTGGCTGCCAACTTTTAACAAAGAGGTGCTGGGCTTACCTACTCAAGTCAGCATTCAAATAACCAGTATCTTTGCGATAGCGCTGGCCGTTGGGCGCTTAACCGCGGGCGCAGTACTTACGCGAATGAACTGGTATCCCTTCTTAAATATCTGTTTGGCGGGTATGGCTACGGTAATGCTACTAAGCTTACCGCTTGCCGAAAACGTGGCTGACAGCACAATAGCCAGCTGGGCTGATGCACCAATAGCTGCGTTCCTTATTCCATTAATTGGATTGATGATGGCGCCTATTTACCCCGTATTAAACTCGGTGATGCTAAGCGCGCTCCCTCAACATCAACATGCACCTATGACAGGGCTAATTGTTGTCTTCTCGGCTCTTGGGGGAACCACTGGTTCTATTGTGACTGGATTTATTTTCGACGCAGTAGGGGGCCAACAAGCATTTTATCTATCGCTTATTCCAATCGGTGCATTAGTGGTAACCCTATTCTTCTTTAAACGAGCGTCTTCTTCTCTATCGCCTAAAGGTGCGCAGTAACTATGAGTTCTTCTTCACACAACTGGCGCGACAGCTTGTCGTTTTTTGCCAGCGACCTGTTTAAACATGTGCAAATGGCACAGCTATTCCCAGACAGCAAAACCTTCGCTGACGCTATTGTTAAAACCGATCTCAATACCGTTTTAGCGGCTTATGAACAAGCGTGTTTAGATGCTGAGAAAAGCGGCGAAGCAGTAGACTTAGCTACGTTTGTTAATACCCATTTCGATATTCCAGAAATGATTAGCGCAACATCGCAAACCAAGTTTGAAAATGTGGCCGATTATATTGAGCATATGTGGCAGGTGCTAACGCGTACCCCCGACACTGAGCAGAAAGACAGCTTGATAGCGCTAACCCGCCCATACATAGTGCCGGGTGGACGCTTTCGCGAAATCTATTACTGGGATACATATTTTACCGCGTTGGGTCTAATTGACGCGGGGCGCACCGACATGGCAATTAACATGTTGGTGAACTTTGTAGATATTTTAAATGAAGTAGGCTGCATTCCAAATGGCAACCGCGCCTATTACTACTCTCGCAGTCAGCCTCCTATTTTGGCGTTGTTTTATAATTTGCTTAAAGACGCACTAAGCGACCAGCAAAAAGAATACGTTATCTGGGGCTTAAAGAAAGAATACCAGTTTTGGATGAATGAAGCGGGCGAGAACGCGTCACAGAAGGGCGTAGCACAACTGCGCACGGTTACCATGCCATGTGGCGCTACACTTAATCGTTACTTCGACACCGAGCCTACGCCTCGCCCTGAGTCTTATAGAGAAGACATAGAAACAGCAGAGCACATAGGCGCTGACAAAAACCAGTTTTACCAGCATGTTCGCGCGGCTTGCGAATCGGGTTGGGACTTTAGTTCGCGCTGGCTAGCTAATCCCAATTCACTAGCAAGTATTCGTACAACTGAAATTATTCCCGTAGATTTAAATGCGCTTTTAGTAACGCTTGAACAGACTCTGGCAAGCGTGACTAAAGGTGCCGAGCAAGCGCGCTACAGTGCGGCATCTACAGCGCGAATTAACGCAATAAACACCTATTTGTTTAATGCTGAAAAGGCGGGCTATTTTGACTATCACTTCCCCACACAAACTCAAACCGATGTAGTGTCAGCGGCTATGTGTGTGCCGTTGTTCGTTGGTATCGCAAATGAACAACAGGCAGAGGGAGTGCGGGCTGCGGTAATGAACACCTTGCTAAAAGAAGGTGGCGTGGTAACCACTTCAAACGCGACGTCCCAACAATGGGATGCGCCAAATGGCTGGGCACCGCTTCAACTGTTTGCCGTTGAAGGGCTGCGCAACTATGGGTTTGAAATGCAGGCTCAAACCATCATGCTGCGCTTTTGTAAAACCATTGAGCGTCACTTTGCATCAAGCGGTGTGCTACTTGAAAAGTACAATGTGTGCGAACCGGAAATAAAAGCAGGTGGCGGTGAATACGACGTTCAGCTAGGTTTCGGGTGGACTAATGGCGTGTATACCCGCTTTCAGACATACCTGAACCAGTAAACACGCTTCGGTTAAAACAAAAACGCGCGGTACCGTAACAACGGGCCGCGCGTTTTTGGTTGTGTAGATATTAATTGTTGCCTGAGCGGTTACCCATATCAATCGACATGGCAATATCATCGAGTATGTCGTTTAGTCCCGTAATTTTCTCGTTAGCGATAAATACGCTCATCTGCGACTCAACCACAATATGGTCGGAAGTGGCATCGTTTTCAAAGGTATTGTCTAACGCGTTCTGTACGCGGTCGAAAAACTGTCGCGCACTTCGTTCTTCAATATTGTGCAGACACAAAATAAATTGCTCGGTACCAAATCGGCCTAAAATATCGTTACCGCGGGTAACATTTTGAAGAGTTTGTGCAATTTGTCGTAATACTAAATCACCTTTTGTTGACCCCATTTTCCGCGTTATTTCACGCAGGTTGCTAATGTCGAATATAGCAATGGCAATGGCCCGGCCTTTTTTCGGCGCATCAAGCTTGTTAATGCGGGCTATCGCCGAATTCGCATTAAGCAGAAGAGTAACGGGATCGATGGTTTTGCGCGCAAGGTGTTTTCTACGAAGTACGTAGCCAGTAATACCGCTTACCAGAAGGAAAATAACAATAGCGGTATACAGCGTGTTCTTTCGTTGCTGTTCCGCTTGTTCAATCGCAGATTCCAAATCATAAATACGGGTATACAAGTTAGCTGCACCAATAATTAAGGCCGAGTCCTGAGTAACTTCACGGCGCTTAGTCACTTCTTTAGAATAAATCTCGTGCGCTTCTTTCGCCTTAGCTAAGTCCTGCAGTGCGATATACATGGATACGTTGAAGCTAAGGTAATCCAAATTTGAACGAAAGACCGGCGGTATCGCGTCATCATTTAACGCTTCAATACCTGATATATACTGCTTAATACAGGTGAGATCGTTGTCATGTAAGCAAATCTCAGCTTTGTGCCAGTTAACAAGAAGCTCGCCAAACGAACTCGAGATGTTCGAAGACGCTTTTTCTAAATCGGGAAGGGTGTAGGTAAGTCGGTTGTAGTTTTGTGTCTTTCTATAGTAAATAGACAGTGCATACTGATACAAGAAGTTGGTCAGCGGTGTGTCTATTTCGCTATTGAGTACGCCTAGTTCTAGAATGCTTTGGTAGGCTTTGTCGGTTTGGCCGCTACTTAACAGCGATACAATGGCACTAATAAGAATGCTTACCTTGTTACTTCCTTCGTATACAAGCAAGCCCATTTCATGCGCTTTTAGATATTGCTCTGCTGCTAAGGCATGTTGCTCTAAATCTCCATATAGTAAACCAATTGCGTTGTGAATATGCGCTAACTCACCGGGGCTGCCGTCGTTTGAATAACGCTTAAGCACACCAAACATCTTACCTAATCTTATTTCAGGTGAAGTGGTTTCTGAACAGTAGTTAATAAGGCCTAAAGAAGAGCTGGTAAAGATATCGCTGTGGCGCTCGGGCGATGATAGTTCTTGGGCTTGCTGGTAGTACTTACAGCGTGCTGGGTTTTCTCTGGCGTCATAAGAAAAGCCAATTTGATAAATAGCCGATGCAAATGCATAAGAGCTTTCATCAATGTCATTTTGCATGATCGCTTTAAGCAGCATGGTTTCTGCTTCTTCGTATTTGCCCCGGCATATTAAAAACTGCCCTTTGGCTACGGTTAAGGCAAAACGTTGTTGTGATGTAAGCGACTCAAGCGCAAGTGTGTCTTCAAGTTCTGGAAGTAGAGACTGATTAGGGCAATCATACGAAGGCGTGCGTACCTTTTCGATAACGGCATCAATGTTGTCGTTTGCCAACGCGGCAAAAGAAGCTAGCGCAACGCTCAAAAAAGAGAATACTGTTAAAGACAACCTTTGAAACATGAGAAATAACGTTTTTGTTTTTTCTTAATAATATCGATTTGAGCCCAGAACTACTACAAGGGGCACCTAAAAGTTACGTATTTTTTGTATCTTAATGCGTCTACTATTCTCTAAAACGTTGGGCTATATAAGCATGTGTTAGGTATTTACCCTATATTGCTAATGGGTAGGCGATCCAAAACTAACCAATATAGCTACTCCAACCAAGGCAACGGCAGACCATACAATAGTTGCTTTAGTCGCCCGTTCACCAAGTACCCATGCAACCCCTAGCGACATTAATGCGCTTGTAGCAATAAGGGTTTGAACCACGGCCGCTTTCGCATAAGCAAACGCAAACATTTGTAGGTAAATAGCAGCAGTAGTGCCAAGTAACGTGGCTAACACAAAAGCAGGCCATACCCGTTTTCCACTGTTGCTTTGGTAGTTAATAACGGGCATGTAGCGCGTTTTGGTTATGGCTATAAATGGCACCACAAATACCATACCGCCAATTAATCGCAAGAACGCAGCGCTGGCCGCGTCAATTTCACCGGCACTTAAAATGTCGCGGCTAACTACGGCACCAACCGCCTGACATAACGCCGCGCCCACACCATACAAATAGCCACTGGTTGCAAACACGTGTGTAGTGCTGCGTTTGCGTACCTTTATAACCATATCTACCGAAAACAGTACTACTGCAACGCCAACCCACTGCTGCCAGGTAATCCATTCGCCAATAAACGCCATAGCAAAAAGGGCAGTGAATAAAGGCGCAAGGGTTTCGGCTACCAACACCGCTTGGCTATCGCCAATGCTTTGTAAGGCTTTAAAAAAGCAAGTGTCGCCAATGCCTATACCAATAAGCCCGCTAAGCAATAACCACAAAACAGCATGAGTACTAAGCCCCGTTGGCTGAACCACTACTAAAACGACTGCCAAAATGGCAATAGAAATAAGCCCCTTCCAAAAGTTCATGGTAAGCGGCGAAAATGCGTTACCCGTTCCACGGAATAAACGCGCAGCAATTGCCCAACAAAGCGCTGTACCTAGCGCAGCAAAAACACCCATAAATTACCTGTTAAAACTTTGCCCCAAAATGCTGGGGTAAATAAGTAGCTTGCCAAAAAGAGCGGCTATGCTAATGCAAGGTGTGGGCGGGGTAAACTTAAATCACATCAGTAGTTTTTAGCTAAATATATTGAAGCCTTAAGCAAACGTAACTGAAGGTTAAAGGCTTTCGTGGCATTATATTGGCGGTAAGATTCGTGAGTAAGTTAAGCGCTGTACTTAAATAATTGGGCGTTAATCGAACTTTAAGAATAACAGTGAAGTAAAAGGACGAGAAAAGCGTGAGCGTAGAGCAGATGAATTTGACCGGCATTAAAGGTGTAATATTCGATTTAGACGGCACCTTGGTAGAATCTAGCCTTAACTTTACACAAATGCGTGCAGATGTAGGCTGCCCACAGCACGAAGACATTCTTACCTTTGTTAATGCCCTAAGTTGCGCTAAAACCAGAGCCAACGCACACCACGCTATTTTGCAACACGAACTGGACGACGCGCAAAATGCCAAGTGGTTACCCATTGGCAAAGCCATGGTGGAAAAGGTGCAGGCGCACAAACTACCCATGGCAATAGTTACCCGCAACTGCCGCCAAGCCACCGCCATTAAGGTAGCCAATAACGGCATACCTATCGATTACGTGCTTACTCGCGAAGATGCCCCAGCCAAGCCTGACCCAACCGCATTATTGATGGTGGCGAACACATGGCAGCTTCAACCTGAAGACTGCCTGTATGTAGGCGACTTTATTTATGACCAGCAAGCCGCCGAGAATGCTGGGATGAAGTGGTTTTTGGTTTAGATGTCAATCATTAACTTCCGGTTTCTTTGGTTTTATAGGTCCTATCGGCAAAATCACGTAAAAGTCTTTACTAAATACCGATGAAATGGCTCCACCATATACTTTAGTATACTCTTCGTCTGCAAGCTCTTGCATGTTTGTTTTTTGTTCGATATTCATGTCTTTTCCTTTTTATATTATTGATTCTCAAGCTCGAGTGAGCATTCATAAAGTAATAGTTGGACAGGGATGTAAGACATGTTTACTGAGACAGTTTATCAATTTCGGCTGAAAATCCACGCTTGTGTCTCAATACTTCTATTTTGTTTTCTAATTATTCCAAAATTGAGCCAGGCAATTGGTATTAATTTGGAAGGAGTGACTTCATTCGATGGGATTCCTTCAGGTGTTATTCGCGATTTGGAGGTATCCGATAAAGTAGTCTATGTAGCTGCTGAAAACGGTGTATTTGAGGTAATTGGAAATGAATCTGAGAAGTTAGAGTTCAATACATTCGATCAGGCTACGGGAATTATCTCTGATATTCATATGCATGACTCTGACCTCTGGATTGTTGAGTACGGAGTGGGCGTTTTTAAAGTTAATTTAAAAACCAAAAAGTCGCAAAAAATGTTCAGCGAGCATGATTGGTCGAGCTCTGTTTGGAGTATGGCGATGACACCCACGCATCTTTATTTCTCATTAATTGACGATGTTATTAAAGTAGATAGAAAAACAGGGCGGTCAACGAGTATAAATTCTCAACTAAAAACCTTTAAATTGAACAGTGTTTACTCTCTTTTTGCCAACAACAACGATGTCTATATTGCTTCCGACAAAGGTTATATTTCAATTGAAGGGACTCAAAATAGCCCTCAAGAATTTAAGCTGGGCGATACACTACCACTACTTTCTAGTGCAACCTTCATTAAGGTGATAGATAACGAGTTATATATTGGCGGTACAGAAGGATTATATATTTTAGGTAGAAAGGAGCGTTATATTCCAACCGAAGGAATTAGCGGGACTTTCATTCATGATGTGGTCAAAGACGATGAAGGAAAGATCTGGGTTTCCGATGGTCGTTTATTAATGCTAGAAGGCGAGAAGCTTTCGGCTCCTTCTTTCATGAATCCAATACTTACGTCTGAATCGATTAGATCGATAACCAAGATAGCAATAGGCCCTTTCAATTCAATTTTAATTGCTTCATCTCAATTAGGTTTAATTTCATTACCTAAAACAAAGGTAGTGACAAATTTAGTGTCATTTAAAGGTAGTGTTTTAAGAGAAAATATTCAGAAAACATCAACAAACGAAACCGAAACAGTTGTTCGAACTGAGAATGGCCTTTTTACGCTAAACGAGCGAAATGGAGAATTGGTAAATAAATTCACAGAAAAAAAGGACACAAATTTTTGCACTTCCAGAGAAGAGAAAATTTTTCTACAGCTAAAAGAACTTAGTCCTTCATTACTTTGTAAGAGTAGCTTCGCACACTCTATCATCGAGAGTAAAAACGCCTTTTATTTCTACTTTGATGATGGAGAGGAGGCGAATTACTACTATGTCGTTGATAACACTATACAAGACATCATTAAAGCACCTAAGAGAGTTGTCTACAGTGTTCTCTTGAGCGGTGGAGAGCTCGCTGCATTTGATGAGTTTGATGACGTCCATTTTCAGTTATCTAAATTTAATTGGCGAACGATTACTGCTGAAGAAGGCCACTGGTTTGGACTCCAGTGTTTAATAGAGTTAGAAGAACAATATTTACTATGTACATCAGGTGCTGGATTAAAAGAAATAGATAAGAAAAGCGGTTCTGTGAGTTCTTCGGCGATTTCAGGCCTAGAAAGCTTAAGATTTATTAGAGGAGCCATGGTTACTGAAGAAAACCACCTTTGGATTGCATCTAATATGGGCCTTTTTATCAAGCCCCATCACAGCGAGTCAGCTTCTAAAGTAGGTATTCAATTTGGACTATTTGATACAGACTTTGAGTACAAAAGTTTCGAACAGTTAAATGAGAAAGTGCTAGGGTCTGTTGATCTTTGCTGTACAT
>NZ_CACSIH010000089.1:0-223 GCF_902705805.1 Alteromonas alvinellae
CCAACTGAGCTATTCCCGCATAGAGTCGATGCTGTGCATCTTATAGATACTTACCTACGGTAAGTGAATTTGGAGCGGGAAACGAGATTTGCCAACTGGCCGACACTCGGTCGCGGGCCCACTAGGGGTCGCGCTTTTCACGCCCACTGAAAGTAAAGTTTACTATCAGCTTTTAAAATTTGGAGCGGGAAACGAGATTCGAACTCGCGACCCCGACCTTGGC
>NZ_CACSIH010000090.1:0-4981 GCF_902705805.1 Alteromonas alvinellae
TGAACGATTTATGTTCATGATCTTGCCCTGTAATATACACGGTTTAAATTTACTCAGTTAGTGCAATATACGAGCAAAAACCTTCTAACTCAAAATTAAACAAGCAAATGAAAAACAAGACGAAAACCGCTTAATAAGAGCTCTAAAAAGACACTTTTCGACCACATGGTCAATATAAAAACAATTATTGAACATTATTAATACAAAACTTAAAAATATTAATTAAACCTACTATTTATAAATTCTTTAAAATTAAGTTAACTCTTTCATAGCTAGAATTTAATTCACCGCAAAAAATTGATTTATTTAATACTAGATAATTAGAATGCGCGCCATTGCAACATAAGTAAAAACTACGCATGCAATTTGGCTAGCCCTTGCCTATTTACGGGGCGTTAACCAACAACAAGCACGTAAATCTAATTCACTAGGAACAATCCATGAAAAATATTGCAACTGCAGTTCAGTTAGCATTAGCAGGAAGTGTCGCGTTGACCTCAGGCAACGTTCTTGCACAGGACTCAACAAATGAAAGCGCTGACGTTGAAAAAATTCAGGTCACCGGTTCTCGTATCTCTCGTCAGGGCGCTATCGCTCCATCACCAGTAACAGCCATTTCTGGTGAGTCACTTCTTAATTCAGGTGCGATGAACATTGGTGAGGTGCTTAATGAGCTTCCTTCACTTGCAAACACATTCTCATTGGGTAATTCAGGTCAATTTATTGGAACTGCTGGTCTAAATATTCTTGACCTACGTGGTATGGGTACTGACCGCACGTTAGTATTGGTAGACGGTAAACGTCACGTATCTTCTTCAGCTGGTTCTGCAGCGGTTGATACCAACACCATCCCTACTTCATGGATTGAGCGCGTAGAAATCGTTACTGGCGGTGCTTCTGCGGTTTATGGTGCAGATGCAGTAACTGGTGTTGTTAACTTCATTCTTAAAAAGAACATTGAAGGTTTCGACGTGAGTGCGACGCAAGGCTTTGCACAGGAAAACGGTTATAAGAACGACAAATACCAAGCATCATACGGCTTTAACTTCGACAATGATCGCGGCAACATTGCTTTTGCAGCCGAATACAGCTCACAAGAAGCTTTAGAGGCCCTTGACAACCCTTGGACTGCAACGTCGTATCGTAATATGAGCTTTGAAAGCATCATGGGATACGAGCGCAGTGAAGACCAGTTAAATTCAACGGCATTTCCTGACAACTTTTACACTGCTAATGCGGGCTACTACACACTAAACAACTCTGGCGTTTTTGGCGGCAACTCTCAGACTTTCAACGCTGACGGTTCAATTCGCGAAATCTACACCGGTGACCAAGTAGACGGTGCGTTCTGCGCAAACTGTGATTCGTTTAACCTGCGCCAGTTTACGCAGCTTCAGCCTGAGTTTGATCGTACTAACCTAAATGTAAAAGGTAACTACGAGCTAAACGACGACACCACAGTGTATGCACAGGCTAAGTACGCGCGTACTCGTGCAATTACAATGGGCCAGCCTGCTTTCTTCTATGGCGGCTCAGAGACAACCATTTATCGTAACAATGCCTTTCTAGATGATAGCGTTGCCGCATACATGGATGAAAACGAACTAGACAGCATTCAGCTTAACCGCATGATGACTGACCTAGGGCGCCGCACCGAAGCAGACGAGCGTGAAACTTATCGCTACGTGCTAGGTATTGAAGGCTACATTGGTGACGAGTGGAGCTACGAGGCATTTGTAAACTACGGCAAAACTGAATTAGAGCGTGAGAACCGCAACAACCTTGTTTTGCAAAACTTCGAGAATGCACTTAACGCAATAACTGACGGCGACGGAAACATTGTTTGTGCGTCAGGTAGTGATGACGGCTGTGTACCGCTGAACATTATGGGCTTTGGTCAGCCTTCACAAGAAGCAATTGACTACGTCAATACTACATCAGTTGGCACAAGCAAAATTGAACAATACAACGCTGGCGCAACCATCGCAAACTCTGGTATTTATGAATTACCTGCAGGATACGTTGGCTTTGCAGCCGGTGTTGAATATCGCAAAGAAAAAAGCGAAATTGAAGAACCTGATAATGCAGCGGGTACCTTTTTCAACACTCTAGGTGAAGATAAAGGCGATTACGATGTATCAGAAGTATTTACTGAAGTTACTATTCCACTACTTGCCGATCTCCCTGGCGTAGAAATGCTGACATTTGATACTGCGGCGCGGATTGCCAACTACTCTTCGATTGGCAACGCGAAAAGCTGGAAGCTTGGTCTAGATTGGAAAGTGTATGAAGATTTACGTCTACGTGCGACAAAATCATCTGCACTACGCGCGCCGAACATCGGTGAACTTTATGGTGAAGCAAGCCAAACCTTCTTCCGCGTAGACGATCCATGTCGTACAGACAACCTTGCTGACTTAGCCAACGCCGACCAACGCATTGCAAACTGTGCAGCGTTAGGTATCCCTGCAGATTTCAACTCTGATTACGACTCAGCAACGCTAGAAGGCGTAAACGGTGGAAACATTGACTTGCAAGCGGAGAGCTCAATCTCTAAAACACTAGGTGTTGTCTATACTCCTAGCTGGTTTGAAGGCTTTACCGCTACTGTTGACTACTGGGAAATCGAGCTGACAGACGCGATTTCGTCTATTGACGGCCAAACAATTTTGGACCGCTGTGTTGACTCTGAGTCGGGTATTAACAACGTATATTGTGGCCTTATCGACCGTGATGGAACTACCGGTGAAATCACTCAGATTCGTAGCTATGCATTGAACATCGCGGGTCAAG
Source organism: Alteromonas alvinellae (assembly GCF_902705805.1). Classification (NCBI taxonomy): domain Bacteria; kingdom Pseudomonadati; phylum Pseudomonadota; class Gammaproteobacteria; order Alteromonadales; family Alteromonadaceae; genus Alteromonas; species Alteromonas alvinellae. The sequence continues at coordinate 2,794 of NZ_CACSIH010000090.1, forward strand.
AAGCCAAGGGTATCGACTTCGAACTAGGATATGATTTCGACGCGCTAGAAGGCGCATTCCGTACTAGCTTGATTGCGACTTACCTTAAAGACCGCAAAGAATTCCCATTCCAAGATAACCCTGAAGTATTCTATCAGTACGCAGGTACGGCAGGAGAATCTGATTGGCAGGGTGTATTCACCATCAACTATAGCCGTGGTGATTGGGAAGCAAGCTGGAAAACTCGCTACCTAGAACGTTCAAGCCTTTACGACAACCAAGAGTTAGCGCGTAACCCAAATCCGAGCAACCGTATGGAACTGCCTTCATACGCTGTGACTGACGTGACCGCGGGTTACAACTTTGCTAACGGTGTTAGCCTAACCGTGGGTATTGATAACCTGTTTAACCGTGCGCTACCGACAGGCACGACAGGCACGGGTTCAATAGACGGCGCGTACGACAACATTGGCCGCTTCGGATACGTTACCGTAGCGTACAAAATGTAATTTACGTAATATTGAGCAATGATAAAAACGGCGCTTATTAGCGCCGTTTTTTTATTATAAAGTTAACATGACGTCATTTTATCGCTATATAAACGTCTATATGGTTGCCATTCACATAGTGCTCGAAGTCTATTGAAAACGTCCTTTCATACTCGGCACCTCCTTCTGTGAAATAGCGCCAAATATCGCTCCATGCATCAATGGCAATTTGCGGCATTTCACCTTGTCGCGAAAAAACGAGATACTTTCCTGCGGGAATAGTGATGTGCTCAATCTTTAAGTGTTCGGGCACTGAGTCACCGTCAAACCCAGCCAACACGGAAAAGTCACCGGAATGATCGGATTCGTAGTTGAAATACACGCCATACACTCGCTCGCCGCCTTTATAGTCAACAGCTATAGAATTATCAAACCTTTGCCAAAGTGCGGGTATCTTTCCCTGCGGTGAAAATTCAGTGTGATTATTGGTAATCACCGAAAAGCCTTTAATATTTATCGGTAATGAGAGTTGTCGCATTTCCATGTCTTTATTCCATTTATTTGTGCGAGATAGTCATGATACACGCTTGTGCTTTGCCCACCATTCAGATCTTGTCTATTTCACTTTTTTTTCATGTGTATTTTAACTGCAAAGTAAAAAGCTCATTGGTTTAAAATAATGAAACTAGCTGTTATCACCTTTTAATTTCAATACTTTCCCTTATCAACGAGCATTTCAGTTTAAGAACAAATATAATCCGGTTTTGTCTCATCTAGGTTGCAATATATTGTGAATCAACGTTTTTTACTTGCCATAGTCGCAGTGCTTCTGGCGATGGTAACCATACAGTCTGGTGCATCGTTTGCGAAACAACTCTTTCCTATCGTCGGTCCTGAAGGCACCAGTGCTCTTCGTGCGTTTTTCGCCGCGTTGGTGTTAACAATAATTTTTAGGCCTTGGAGAGCGCGCTTAAGCGCGAAAGGATGGCGTAACGTAATTTTCTACGGCGCTTGCTTGGGCGCAATGAATATCATCTTCTATCTTGCAATTGAGCGTATTCCTCTAGGCATTGGTGTTGCGCTTGAGTTCACCGGGCCATTGGCTGTGGCGTTCTTTAGTGCCAGAAAAAAGCGAGACTTTGCTTGGGCTATTTTAGCCGTTGCAGGCGTTTGTTTGCTGCTTCCCGATATTGGCGGCGGGTCGGCCGAGAGCTTAGATCCCGTCGGCGTTTTTCTTGCCCTTACAGCCGGCGCGTTTTGGGCCGGTTATATCGTATTTGGAAACAAAACAGGCAACGAAGGTTCTGGCGGTGTTACGGTAACATTAGGCATGCTAGTGGCCGCTATCTGTGTAGTGCCTATTGGCGTTGCAAGTCAAGGTATGGCCTTACTCTCGCCACAAGCTATTTTCATCGGGTTCGCTGTAGGCGTATTCTCGTCGGCTATCCCGTATACGTTAGAAATGAGTGCGATGCGCAATATGCCTAAGCAAACCTTCAGCATTATGATGAGTGTTGAGCCTGCCGTTGCAGCCATAGCGGCGTTCATCATTATTGATGAAACCCTCACGCTTTCACAATGGTTTGCAGTGGCTTTAGTCGTTATTGCTACCGCTGGGAGTTCAGCCACGCAAAAACAACTACCCAAACAAAAACAAATTGAAACCCTTTCTTAGGGCCTGTTGACCTTTGGTGTACGAATTTTGGTCTAAATGGAAGCCT
>NZ_CACSIH010000091.1:0-26914 GCF_902705805.1 Alteromonas alvinellae
TTTAGAGGGGAAAATCCCTAGAACCCCAATCTACTTACCCTATTAGCGATGGTGCTAGCGATTGGCTTAGTTGTAGACGATGCAATTGTTGTAGTAGAAAATATTCATCGTCACATTGAAGAAGGACTGTCCCCAGTAAAAGCTTCGCTTTTGGGCGCCCGAGAAATAGTATGGCCAGTGGTTGGTATGACTATAACACTAGCCGCGGTCTATGCTCCAATAGGCATGATGGGAGGTGTTACTGGCGCTTTATTCAAAGAGTTCGCATTTACCCTCGCCTGCTCGGTAATTGTGTCGGGGGTCGTCGCTCTTACTCTGTCTCCGATGATGAGTAGCTATATGCTCGACGCTAAAATGTCTGAAGGACGATTAGCCCAAATAATAGATCGAACCATGACCGGCTTGGCAAATCGTTACGGCAAGCTGCTTAGTTATGTATTGCACGCAAGAGCCGCGGTTTTATTTGTTTGTGTCGCCATTCTAGCAGGCATAGTCGTGTTATTTATGGGGGTTAATCATGAATTAGCACCAGGCGAAGACCAAGGTTATGTTTTTGTTCAAACCAAATCTCCCCAATACGCAAGTGTAGATTATACAGAGCAAGCGACGCTGGAAGTTGAAAATGTGTTCAGACAACTTCCTGACTATCAAGCAAGCTTCTTCGTGAATGGACTAGATGGGCAGAATAGCGGGTTTGGTGGTGTCGTACTAACGCCTTGGGATGATCGTAAAATGAATACCAACGAAGTAGAAGGCATTATTAACGGTCAATCTGGAAAAATTACCGGAGCTTTTGCTACAGCCTTCCAACCGGCACCGTTGCCTGCGGGTAGCGGTGGCTTACCTGTTCAAATGATTCTGCGCGCACCATCTGAGTTCTCTGAACTGTACAAAACAATGGAAGGAATTAAAGGTGCAGCATGGGGTAGCGGATTGTTTGCTTTTGTAGACAGCAATCTGGCTTTTGACAGTCCACAGGCTCAAATCTCTATAAATGCATCTAAAGCAGGCGAGATGGGCGTTAGCATGAATGATGTCGCAGAGACACTAGCCGTTCTTGTTGGTGAAAACTATATTAACCGATTCAATTGGTTCGATCGCTCTTACGATGTAATTACTCAAGTGCCTCAAAGCGAACGACTAGCCCCTGATGATTTATCAGGATACTACGTTCGAGCCCAATCAGGTGAGATGGTGCCGCTATCCACGGTCGTTGATATAAAAGTCACCCCACAGGCCAATCGGTTACCACAGTTTAACCAAATGAACGCTATTACCTTGTCCGGCGTCCTTCTACCGGGAGTAACCATGGGACAAGCTGTTGAGTTTTTACAGGCACAACCACTTCCTCCTGGCGCTCAGATAGACTGGATGTCCGACAGCAGGCAATTTGTCAAAGAGGGTAATCGCTTAATCATCTCCTTTGGATTTGCGCTGATCGTTATATTTTTAGTCTTAGCTGCTCAGTATGAGAGCTTCAAAGACCCATTGGTAATTTTGATTACAGTACCGCTAGCTATTTGTGGGGCCCTAATTCCACTTTGGCTAGGATTTGCAACGATGAATATTTACACCCAAATTGGGCTAGTCACCCTAATTGGGCTCATATCTAAACACGGTATTTTAATGGTGTCTTTTGCCAATGATATTCAGAAACATCAAGGCTTGAGCCCTATGGATGCAATGCTACACGCAGCAATGATTCGTATGCGTCCGGTTCTAATGACTACGGCTGCAATGGTATCAGGATTAATTCCTTTGATGTTTGCCACAGGAGCGGGTGCAGCCAGTCGCTACTCCATTGGCTTAGTGGTTGTCACAGGTCTACTGATCGGCACCTTTTTTACACTATTCGTATTGCCCACTATTTACACTCTGCTTGCCCGCGATCACCGCGAAACCTCAGCTTCTGAGCGCGAGCGAGAGTTACTGGAAGAGGATTCAAATCATGCATAAGATTAAGGCTTATCGTGCGCCCAAGACTACATTACTTTCCCTCACCTTGATGCTGGCACTTGGCGGTTGCTCACTTGCACCAGAATACAAGAAACCAGAGAACCCGGTGTCGGCAAGCTGGATATCAAACGAAGCAAATAGAATCGAGAATAAATCAACTATTTCATCTGGCGCACAGGTCAACTGGCAGGAATTTGTTAAAGACCGCCATTTAGCAGCTCTTATCGAGCTAGCGTTAAATAGTAACCGTGACTTGAAACAAACACTGCTTAATGTCAAAGCCGCTCGAGCTCAATACGGCATACAACGAGCGGATACGTTGCCAACAATCGCGGTACAAAGCACTGCAACACGTCAACGAACCCCAGAAGACTTAAGAATCCCTGGTATGCCAAGCGTTCAAAATACGTATCGCGCTGGTGTGGGATTTACTTCGTTTGAGCTTGATTTTTTCGGAAGGGTTGAGAATATGACGGAGGCTGCACTTCAGGAGTACCTTGCAACCGAAGAGGCGGCACAAAGCTTACGCATTAGTCTAATAGCTGACGTTATTCAAAGCTACCTTGTTTATCAGGGCGCAGTGAAACGCTTAGATATTGCTGAGCAAATTAAGCTATCAAGAGAAGTGACTCAAAGCAAAATCAAACAACGTCAGGCTTTTGGTGCGGCTACAGCTATAGAGTTTCAGGATGCCCTCGCTTTAACTTTACAATCCTATGTCGAAGTAGAGCGGTTAAAACGGGAGCAAGAATTAGCGCAGAACGCACTGACTCTGCTAGTGGGAGTTCAGGACATAACTCCAATGCTAAATAAAATATCCTTAGATGAGTCTCCAATCGTAGACGAGATCTCACCTGGTGCACCTTCTGAACTTCTGATATTCAGGCCTGATATTCGTTCTGCAGAGCATCAGTTGATGGCAAGAAACGCAAATATTGGAGCGGCCCGAGCAGCATTTTTCCCTAGCATTTCACTTACCGGTTTTTTCGGGGCTTCCAGTATGGAGCTATCAGAGCTATTCAATAGTGGACAGCGCAGTTGGTCTTTTTCTCCACAGCTATCATTACCCATTATTGACAATGGCAGAAACCAGGCGAATCTTGAGTTAGCAAAAATCCGTAAAGATATTGCCGTAGCAAATTACGAACAGACCATACAATTAGCATTCAAAGAAGTAGCAGATGCTCTCGCCTCCATTGATACTCTTCGGCGCGAACAAACCGCTCAGGAGAAGCTAACTGAAACAAGCAAAGAACGTCTTCGTCTGTCCAGGGCCCGTTACGAAAATGGAATAGATGACAACCTCAGGTTTCTTGATGCTCAACGGGAAAATTTAACAAGTCAGCTAGCAGCGATTAACGTTAGAACTCAAAAGCAGATAGCTATATCTACCTTGTATCGTTCGCTTGGAGGAGGCTGGTTTAGTGGTGCTGACAGCGCTGAGCAGGTTAGCCAGATCAAATAGCGTTGTATTCATAGAACTGGTTACAAGGAAGTAACCAATTCAGCTTGTTGAAAAAAGCCCACTGTTTTGACTTGCTTTGTCAGAGTCAGGATCTTTAGCTATCTTAGTATGGTGTTGACTGGATTTTGATGCCTTCGGTATATCTACTATGTTATTACTTCGTGCAACTTATGCAGCTTTACTTCTTACATGTAGCGAATATGCCAACGCGCAATTAAAAGAATGCGTTATGAACGTTTATGAGAGCGGCGACGACTCAATGACACTTAGCGAAATCCGGGATAAGTGCGGAGCGCAAACATCGGAGATAGAAGTTGACAGTATTAAACCTATAGCTGCTTCTTCCACGACCCCAGGATTAATATCAAAACGCTTTAATAATGAATCCCGCACAGAGTTTGAACCCTATGTAATAACACCTCATAGAGTCAATTTTTACTTACCTTTTTACACTACAAACTCGATTAATAAATTTGCTTATCAGACTTATGGTGGCTATGAAGAGAACCTTGAGGATTTAGAGTCTAAATTTCAGATAAGTCTGAAAGTCCCTCTTAATCACAAAAGCCTCTTTATCGAAGGTGACGGTATTTATTTGGGTTTTACCCTACAAGCGCTCTGGCAGGTCTACTCGAGCAACATTTCTAAACCCTTTCGAGAAACCAACTATCAACCGGAAATATTCTACGCAGCCCCTTTAGGCTGGCAACCCTTCCAGAGTAATACAGGTTTTATCCTCGGGTTCGAGCATCAATCTAACGGACAAGCTCAGCACTTATCCCGCAGCTGGAACCGCATTTACGGCAGCTTTCTACTTGAGAAGGAAAACTTTGCGCTGTCGTTTCGCCCCTGGTACCGAATAGAAGAAGAAGCAAAGGACTTCCCACTCGATCCAGATGGTGACGATAACCCTGATATTAATGAGTACATGGGCCATTTTGATCTGGAAATGGTTTATAAATGGAACGAATTACAAATAGGCTTCACGGGTCGCCGGAATTTCGCCACACATAAAGGCTCAACTGAATTCAGCCTAACTTTCCCACTTTGGGGAAAGTTGAAAGGTTATGCTGTGATGTTTAATGGTTATGGGGACAGTTTAATCGACTACAACTATAGCCAGACAAGATTCGGATTAGGTCTGGCGCTTAACGAACGATTATAAGTTAAAACAGGTAAAGTCCTGACTAAGTACGCGAAAGCAATCCGTTTCGAACGGTAGAATTGTTTTCAGTTCAGAATCTGTCTGCTTATTGTTTTATGCTAGAAAAGAAAAACAACATCGAACCTGATATTCCGACAGAAAGCTTACAATTCATAAACAAAAAACAATATTAATATAAACAGTGCCTTACAAGCATATTCGACAAAAATATGGAATATATAGACTACAAAGATATTAAAACTACGGAATATTGTCTACTCCAAACATGAATGATATTAATATCGTGTATTAGATTCGTTAGCTATCTAAATTATAGATGACTCAGTACACTCAAGGTTTACGCAATACACAATTTTAAGTACAGAGGTTGCCATGAGAGTTACTGTATCCCCATTAAATAAAGACATAAATGTTGAGGCAGGCTCAAACTTGCTGGAATCTCTTCTAGCAAATGATATTCCAATTTCATACAGTTGCATGTCTGGACAGTGCAATACCTGCCAGTGCACGTTAACATCGGCAAGTAACGCTGGCAGTAAAGTGCTAGCGTGCATGACTCAATTAGAAACTGACTGTTCAATAGAAATCCCGGAAGTCGACGAAATTGTTACTCATCCGGCGAAAAAATTAAAGGGCACGGTTACAAGCATTGAGCAGCAGACCCACGACATAATTAAAATAAAGTTGAAAACCAATAAGCCATTAGAATTTACTGCCGGACAATATGCTTTATTGGAATTTGCGCCAGATGCAAAGCGCCCCTATTCAATGGCGGGATTGGACCAGGACGATGAACTAGAGTTTCATATCCGTATCGTTCCTGGGGGCCGAGTGACTCCTAAACTCGCTGAGACTTTACGAGTTGGCGATAAAGTGAAAGTGGCTGGGCCTAGAGGTGCCTCATATCTACGTAAGGCTAACAGCGATCCCATTTTGTGCATCGCAGGAGGAACTGGGTTCGCACCAATGCTATCTGTTGCTAGAGGCGCTCTGGAAGCGGGTTTACAAAATGACGTATTTTTTTACTTTGGCGTTCGAACCATAAAAGATGTTTATGGAATAGACATTCTAGAGCGCCTTAGCAATGAATATAAGAACTTCAGCTACAAAATAGTAATCAGTGAATCAGGCGATGAGTCCAGTTATGCACAAGGGTTTGTAACCGACATAGTAAAAGACGATTTTGACACTTTTGCAGACTGGCGAATCTACCTTGCGGGCCCCCCGCCGATGGTTGAGGCTGCTCAAGCATTAGTTGTTGAAAAAAACGCAACTCTCGCTAATGTTTATGCTGATGCATTTTATGCAACAGGCGATTGATAGCTTAAAGTAAGTCTAAAGGCTCCGGTAATTGTAACCGTTAATTGGCCGAGCCTTAGTCAAGCTATTCTCTTCCAAAGCTGCAAAAGCAGCTTAAGGAACCCATTCCTGATTGGAGTTTGGATGAAGGGAGAATGTCAATAATGTTGTTTAATCAGTTTCTTTCAGATAAGAAAATTCATCTATTTCCAAAACCTAATTTGGAACCGACATATCTTGGCTGAGGTCATTGCTGGATAATAAATAGTTATAATAATCCAGAATTTCACGTTCGAGATTATTTTTTAAGTCATCCGGCAGGACAACACTTGGCGAGCTTTCGACCTCTTTTAAAATATGAGATTCAACGTCTAGGAGATTCTTAGCACAATATTTACGTCCGAACGGATCTTTCTCTAGATAAGAATCTACATTATCCAAAATGTATACATCCTAGGAAGTCTCGATATCAGACAAGGTGTCTTGAAGGAGAGTGATCCACTTTTTAGCATCGTCACTGTACTGTCCTACAAAATTTTGACCATTGTAGACTACTCTTGCTCCGGTAAGGATAGAGCTGATGAACTACTATTGCGGAAAGAATTAGCGTTTGCGAACAGGAAGCTGAAAAGATACTGGCAGCCTACAAAACCATTTGTAGACGGCTTTAAGAATCACGATTGCTCTGATTTAGTCGGTCTGCGGAGTTGTTAAGCCTACCTAGAGTATTTCGATCACGTACTTAACGTATTCGAAATTGCTGACATCAGGTGGCTTCGATGATTGCTTTTTACATTGCCTAGAGCCATTTGGGCAGTCTGGCAAGCTCAATCAACAGGAACCTGGTGAACGGTTACGTATATTGTCAGCCAGAACTTCTCTAGCAGTTTGATGTGGGTTGCGATGTCATAAAACAGCAGGCCAGCCTTTCTGGATTGTCGATTTTGATTCCATACACCGACAAAAATACTAAGGGGTTACAATAACGACGAAACAAAGCAACACTAGCAAGATGAGTGCTATCACAGCCGGAATTGAATGGGCAAACTCCTTATGCCGCCAGAGTGTTACAACAGCAAATATCATAATGACAGTTGCTAATGCTGAGCCATATAAACGTGTTCCTTGATAAAAAATCAGGCCTGCAGCTATGAGCTCGAGAATAGCTGTAACTATGAAACCATTCAGGGTAGCCCCATAATTTAAATTGTGCGCGGGTAGTATCTTTAGCAGGTATATTGACGAAAAACCCAACCACCATAAACCCGCCTAAAAGTACTGATAAAACTGTTTCTAGGTCAAAACTCATATCACCCAACTTAAAATAATCTTCATTAGTAGATAGTTGAAAGCAATCATTTGCTTAAAACATTACTTACTCATAAACACAATGCACTGCCAGTACCTGAGAGTATGGCTATGCGTTTGATTCTTAAAAAGAACAGTGTTAATTGGCACCGCTATGGATCCATTCCGTTGGCGGCGTAATCGATCCACCCCATTTGCACCGTAATCGATCCACCTGATTAGCGGCGTAATAGATCCACTTTGACCTGATTTTTCCCCTCAAACTTCTGTTTAACTCGCGTATCGTTGACTGTTTTTCAGTCTGGAGAATACGCATGGCAAACCGGAGGTTTGAAATGTACCAATACCGACACATCCTCGTTCGAATGCGAATGGGTGATTCCAATCGTGCGATTGCCGACAGTGGTGTCGCTGGCCGTAATAAAGTGAAAGCGATTAAGCGCATCGCTCTTGAACATGGCTGGCTTGAGCTGGATAAAGATCTGCCTGATGACACGCAACTCGCGGCTATTTTCGGCGAAAAGCCACCCAATCCAACAACCACTTCATCCGTTGCACCATACGCCGATAAAGTCGATAAGTGGTATCAAGATGGTGTGCAAGGCACAACGATCCATCAGGCGTTGGTGGATAAATATGGTTTCACTGGCAGCTACTGGTCGGTGATCCGTTATCTCAAAGTGCTGGCTGAGAAAACACCAGTTCCTACTACTGTCATTGAGTTTGCGCCCGGCGATGCCGCACAAGTGGACTTCGGCGCGGGCCCACTAATTGTGGATACTCGGACCGGCGAGCTGCGTAAAAGTTGGATCTTTGTCATGACACTGGCCTGGAGTCGGCATATCTACGCTGAATTCATCCGCGACCAAAGCGTGGCAACCTGGCTGGCCTGCCATCGTCGGGCCTTTGAGTGGTTCAACGGTGTGCCCAAACGGGTCGTTATCGACAACCCTAAATGTGCCATCACCAGGGCCTGCTATCACGATCCTCAGGTTCAGCGAGCTTATGGTGAATGTGCTGAAGGCTATGGCTTTTTAATTGCCCCATGTCCTGTGCGAGATCCGCAGAAGAAAGGGCGCGTGGAATCTAACGTCAAGTACATCAAGAACAGCTTTGTGCCTCTGAAGGAATTTCGCAGTCTCAGTGATGCCAATGCACAGCTTAAAAGTTGGTTGCTGTCCGTCGCCGGCAATCGTAAACACGGCACCACAAAATGTCAGCCACTTGAGCGTTTTACTGAGATCGAGCAGGCATTGCTTAGTCCGCTACCGGAAGTGCCACCTGAACAAGCCGTCTGGGCTAAAGTAAAGGTACACGGTGATGGACACGTACAGTTTGAACACTGTCGTTACTCAGTACCTTACACTCTGATCCGAGAAACACTGTGGCTGAAAGCCAGCGATACCATGGTGCGCATCTATCAAAAGCATGAGCTTAAAGCCACGCATGCCCGAATGCATCATCAGGGTGGCCGCGCAACGGTACCTGAACATCAACCGCCCGCCGCGCAAGCCTACAACATGCAGGATCCGCAGTATTGTCTGGCTCAGGCGCAGCGGATTGGCGAGTCCTGCCATGTGTTTATTAAGCGCCTGTTTGCCAGCCGCGTACTGGATAACCTGCGTGCTGCGCAAGGTGTTGTGGGCCTTGCCAAACGCTACGGAGCTAAACGTGTGGAAGCCGCCTGCTTACGCGCCCTGACCTTTGACAATGTACGTTACAGCGCCGTTAAGAAGATCCTTGAAAAAGGACTGGACCAGCAACCTGATGAATCTAGCACCTTCGATACGTTAAGCGATGCTTATACCGGCGGTGGCCGCTTCCACCGAGATCCCAACAAACTTCTCCCTCACTAAAACAAGGAAAAAGCATGATCAATCCGATCCCCGAACTCACGCCATTACTGAAACAACTGCGCCTCTCTGGTATGACGGACTCATTAGCGATGCGTAATCGTGAGGCCATTGAACATCAACTCAGTTATCCCGACTTCCTGGCTTTACTGGTACAGGATGAAGTGGCCAGACGTGATCAGAAAAAGTATGCCACACGCCTGCGACGTGCCGGCTTTAGAGGCAATAAGACGCTGGAAAGCTTCGACCTGAACGCTAATCCCAACCTAAACCGCGCGTATATCAATGAACTGGCTGATTGCCGGTTTATTGATGAACATGTGGCGGTGCTGCTCGCAGGCCCGTGCGGCACGGGCAAAAGCCATCTGGCACAAGCCATCGGGCATTGTGCTGTACAAAAAGGCATAGATGTCTTGTTCTTCACTCAGGCAAAACTGCTTGCGAACTTGCATGCAGCCAGAGCCACGAATACCTATGAGAAACGCTTCCAGACGTTAGCTAAAGTAGACCTACTCATCATTGATGACTTCGGTTTAAAGCCTCTTAAATCCCCTCAGGATGAAGACTTCCACGACTTAATCGATGAACGATATGAACAAAAATCTACAATCATCACCAGCAACCTGGACTTCAGCGAATGGGGTCAGGCATTCCCAAATAAACTGCTTGGTGCTGCCACGCTCGATCGGCTCAGACACAATGCCTATCGATTGGTTTTAGAGGGCGAAAGCTATCGCAAATTACGTGAGAACAAAGATCAGACTGGACGAGGAGAAAAAAGCAAGAAATAATCCCCCTGTTTGAGGGCGAAAATGACGGTTTAAAGTGGATCCATTACGCCGCAAATGGGTGGATCTATTAGGGTGCCAATCGACAAACAGTAGTGACAAAAAAACAGACACTCAGTTTTCACTGCGAGTGTCTGTTGTGGCAAAAATGATTAAAACTCGTATTCCCGTCCAAAAGTCTAGGGAAGGAAATTACTTATTCAAACCGAACGAGAATTTTTTCACCGTCCAAAGAGGTTTCATAGGTTTTGATATCTTCAGTTAATGGTGCACACATAGCCTTACCAGACTTGATACAGAACTTCCCCTGGTGAAGGGGGCATTCTATTTCACCGTCTTCAACGAAACCATCGCTCAGCAACGCCTGCCCGTGGGTGCATACATTATCGGTAGCGAAAACCTCACCATCAATTAAATAAAGTGCAACAGGGTGCCCATTTACATTAATACCAATTACATCATCTTCTATAAGATCTTCTTGATTCGCTACAGGTATCCAACTATTACTCATGTTTCACCTCATATCGGATATATCAGAGAGTTGAGAATCATGTCATTGTCAAAAACGCAGACTCGGGATTGCAATAGCAGAGAGTCACCATCAATGACGAAGCGATCAACATACCGCCCAACATTGAAAACCTCCGCTATACCGTCATTCTTAGTTCTAAATACAGAGTAATTGGCCTGAGCATCAATAAAGTCTTCACTGCTACTAATCACTCTTGGGGCTGAAACGACATGTTTCTGCATGTATGGGTCATGAAAAATGGTTTCTGTAACACCATATATACGATCTTTTAGCATGCCTTTACCCTCTAGAGACAAAGCAGCCATAGGCAAATCTCGATCGTAATTTTCGCGCGATTGAATTTTATAAATACAATCATCTGTAAACATGTTAAACCAGCTATCCCACTCTTCCAGGTCAATACTCGCTGCATAATCCTGATAGAACTGGGTCAATTTTAAGTAAAGTTCTGTAGTCATCACTTAAACCCCCATCTGCTTGCGCCAATAATCGTACATACCTCGGATAAGAGTTTCAGATACCATATGGTCAGTATGCTCAATATCCCGTCCCCCTAACTCAACCAGAGTTTGATAGTCTTTTTTAGCTTCAAAGCCCTCTTGCGAAAACTCGATAACTTCACCGTCATCAGCTGAGACAAATCCTGCAGGACCAAATAAGTTAGCTTGCCGTAACCGTCGCTCCGTTAACTCAGGAGTATCATCCTCGTAGCCAAAGTGAGTCCATACGAAGTCAAAGGAGCCATTACCATTAGGCTGAATATGCCTGGTGCTAACACTGTTAACCTGTTGCTGTAGAATTACGCTTGGAAACACTGTCATCATTACTGCTGTAGGACCATCCCACCATTCTTCAGGCTGCACATCCAAAAAGCGCGGATCATTCAATTGCATCTCTTCTTTGAAACTACTGACGTTGGTAGTTTGCTCATTTTTACCACCACTGCCTCGGGTAGAAATCATGGCCGCGTGACGATAATGTTCATCCATTTTGAGTTCAGAGCGATTATCTGCTCGCCATAATCCAAAAGTAACAAACCACGTGTGCAACAAGCCCGGGTGATAAGGATCTTTGATATTTTCCATCATCAGTTTCCAGTTACCCGGAATCCGTTGCTTGTTATATCCCAGAACCTTCAGTTTTCGTCCATTAAACATGCGGTCAAAGTAGTGCAACATTTCAGGGCCAAGAAAGTCTTCAAATGACTCAACATCATGATCAAAACTGGCGAAAACAACCCCACCTCGTTGAGCAACCTTTAGCTGAGTTAAGCCATGTTCTTTTGGTTTAAAGTCTTTTGGCATTCCGCCCTTTACTTGACCATCCTGCTTAACACCACGGCGAAATGGAACACCCTGCAAATCACCTTCTAACGTATAATTCCACTGGTGATACGGGCATACAAAGCTCTGTGCATTACCATGTTTCTTACGGCAAAATCGCATCCCTCTGTGAGCACAAATATTCTCTACAACATGAATTTCGCCTTGCTCGTTACGCACCATAATTACAGAACGCTCGCCGATCACGGTACGTTTAAAGTCACCTGGTTCAGGTATTTCTGCTTCAAGACCAACATAACACCAGTGTTTTTTGTAAAAGATATTTTTAAGCTCTTTCTCGTATATACCTTTATTGGTATATGCCCAGAATGGAATTTTACTTGTATCGTCAAACTTCCACTCTGTTTCGCTTAAGAGTTCTTGATTATTCACATGACTCTCCTCTTTGTGTTAGGTGTACCGCTTTGAAAGCAACAGAAATAACAATTCATTAACCAAATAAGTTGCCTGCGACTATAAATTCTGTAATGATATTAAGAAAGCTAATGTGACTAATAAACGATATTAACCAGACTAATATGTTGTGAATTATGATTGAGCTTCAAGACGTCGATTTAAATCTACTTGTAATATTTCAGCTAATGTATAAGGAGCGCAAAACAGGAGTAGTAGCAGAGCAACTCAACTTATCTCAGCCTGCTGTGAGTCACGCTATTGGCAGATTAAGGCGACTATTTAATGATGAACTATTTGAGCGTACAGCAAGAGGTATGCGGCCAACTCCGTTCTCTGACAACATTTATTATTCTATAAGCCAGGGATTAAGCACTCTTCATGATGGAATCAACTTTCAAGATAAGTTTGATCCCAACGACAGCAGCAGGATGTTTAAAGTTGTCATGACAGATTTAGGCGAAATGTATACTCTTCCGCGACTACTGGACTACCTTGCGAAACATGCTCCAACTGTATCAATCAGTACTGTTAGAGAAGCTGACGGCTCGCTAAGAGATGACCTTGAGTCAGGCAACATGGATCTGGCATTAGGCCTTATTCCGCAGTTAGAGGCTGGGTTTTATCAACGTCGGTTGTTTGAGCAACGGTATGTATGTTTAATGCGCAAAGGTCATCCACTAAGTAAAGGAGAATTTAGTTTAGAACGTTTTGCTGAAGCCGAGCATATAGTTATCGAAGCCAAGGACACAGGTCATGTGGGCGTTGAGAAATGCCTTAAAAAAAGTGGTATAGCCAGAGTTATACGATTACAGCTTCCAAATTTCATGTCAGCACCTTATATAGTTGCTCAAACAGATCTTATTGCAACAGTTCCAGAAACATTGGCCATGACCACAAAAGACAGCCTCGGTCTGGAGGTACGAGAACATCCTGTAGAAATTCCCCCAGCCCAAATCAATCTGTTTTGGCACAAACGTTACCATCAGGACAGTGGCAATATGTGGTTGAGAAACGTGTTATATGACATTATCCCGTCAAATTAGTCGCATTTAATTGAACAGTCGCTCAGAGTTTTGCGCACCTTGATTACAAATATTTTGATAGATAGTTTATCAAGCTTTTTCAGTCCTCATTTAACATACAACTAGCTTCTCGGAAACATTCTAAAAGGGCTTCCACGGCTTTATCATCGACTACCTCATCTCGCCAGCACATACCAACAGAGCCATCGTCTCCAGCGACGTCAATATTCAGGGGCTCCATAAAACCTCTACGTTTAAAATGATTTGCGACTTCTTCTGACGCAACGGACAACATATTCGAATGCTGCAGTAACCAAAGATTAGCGACCTGAGACGAGGATTCAACCCTGTACATGGGAGGTTTTTGCCCCGCGAGAGTTAAGGACGCATCAAACTTACGCCGGATAGGTGATCCATCAGGCCAAACTATCCAGTCGAACATTAACAGGTCATCCCAATATAACGTTTTCTTTTGTGTTAAAGGGTGGCCAGGCCGGGACACGATGCAAATATTCTCACTGTAAAGGTGTTCATTATGAAACTTAGAACTTGGTTGGTAATTGTCTAAACGTCCAACTACTACGTCTAAATCACCTCGAGCTAATTGAGACAATAAAATATTCATTGTACTTTCTTGCACGCGGACACTGGCTTGTGGGTGTAATTTAAGAAACTTCGCAATCGCTGTTGGTACGAAACTTGGCGCTGATGCTGGCGAGGTTCCAATTGCTATGGTTCTGCCTGAACCATTTTTCGCTGCACTGATATTTTCTTGTGCGCGCTCTATTTCTGCTTGAATTCGAATGGCGTGTTCCAGCAGTAATTCGCCTAATAATGTAACTTGTAAGCCCCTCGCCTTTCGCTCAAAAAGCACTCCCCCTACATCCTGTTCGAGCTCTTTTAACCAGCGTGATAACGCAGGCTGAGTAGTGTAAAACGCGTTCGCTGTCTTGCTTAAGCTTTTTGACTCGTTTAAATGAATGAGCAGGCTTATATGCTTTAGCTTTAAATGTCGTGACCAATCCATACAACATACCATTAGTGATATACATCAATGATTATATATCATTTGTCGTTATATGTAAGCTATTACAAAATACAGCTATCACTTAGTGACCTGACTAATTATGTAATAGGGGTCTTTATGCAGCTTTACAGTTTCTTCAATAGTTCAACATCTTATCGCGTACGTATAGCACTAGCTATCAAGGGTATTGCTTACGAATACAAGGGTGTAAATATACGGATAGGAGAGCAAGCATCTCCTGAATATCTCAAGTTAAACAAGTCTAAGGGGGTGCCTGTTCTTATCGCAGACGACGAGTTTCAGTTAACCCAGTCGCTTGCCGTTATCCAATACTTAGATGACTTGCAGCCATCGCCATTATTAATCCCTAAAGACCCAAAAGCGAAGGCCCGTGTTTTAGAACTTTCAAACGCAATTGCTTGTGACATGCACCCGGTAAATAATTTAAAGATCCTCGGCTACTTAAAGAATGAGCTAAAAATTACAGAGGATCAGAAGAACGCATGGTATCAACATTGGGTTGCAGAGGGGTTTTCAGCTGTTGAAGCGCTACTCGAAAAATATGGTGAGGGCCCCTACTGCTTTGGTAGCTCACCAACCCTTGCCGACTGTTGCTTAGTACCCCAGGTTGCCAATGCTCTCCGTTTTAACTGTGATCTATCATCATTCGAGAAAGTTATGCGTGTTTATCAACATTGTATATCACAACCGCAATTCCAACAGGCAGCACCAAAAAATCAACCCGATTTTTCTGATTAATAGATGAAGCTGTTCTCTTAATATCAGAAATCTTTGTGTCCTTAATAAGGAGTAAACAATGCAAACTTTAGGAACACTTGAAGAGCTTCCAAAAGATTATCGCGATCAATTAGAGTCTAAAAATCTGGTTCCTCTATGGCCAAGCATGCGAGCGGTATTGCCATATAATGTGCCATCTCGTAAAACAACATCACTAAACTGGGATTTTGAAACGCTACGCCCCTTATTGTTAAAAGCTGGCGAACTTACTCCCATGGAAAAAGCTGAACGTCGGGTACTAGTGTTAGCCAATCCAGGGCATGGTTTAACTAACATGCAAGCGACTCCCAGTATTTATATGGGCATGCAATTAATTCTTCCTGGTGAAACTGCGCCGAACCACAGACATACACCAAACGCTGTGAGAATAATTGTTGAGGGAGAAGGTGCCTACACCACCGTAAACGGCGAACCATGTCGTATGGACCGAGGGGACCTTATTTTGACACCCTCAGGTATGTGGCACGAACATCACCACGAGGGGGACGGGCCTATTGTATGGTTAGATGTGCTTGATCTACCCCTTTGCTACTACCTTGAAAGCTCTTGGGCTATAGAAGGCGAACCACAACCTAACAAACGGCCATCTGATAAATCATTTGCCGAATACAGCGCAGCAGGCATTGTACCCAGCATAAACTATTCTCGAGAAAAGTCGCCAGCCCCAATGCTTCGTTATCCCTGGGACAAAACTCGAAATTGCCTGGTTGAAATGTCAAAAATTTATTCTGAGGGGCTGTTACGTATCAGCTATATCAACCCCGAAACAGGAAAAAGTTTATTTCCCAGTATAGGCTTTGGAGCAATCATGCTACGCCCAGGAGAGACCATCACACTGCCCAAACGAACCACTGCATGTATATTCCATGTAGTTGAAGGCGATGGACAGGTCGTTGTAGATAATTCAAATACTATCGAATGGATTGAAAAGGATACTGTATCTGTACCCGGCTACACAAACATTACACTAATCAATAAATCATCAGGTTCACCAGCATTTCTGATTTCTGCTGATGAAGAACCGTTACACAGTTACCTTGGCATCTATTGATTTAACTAAACACTATAATTAGCGAGGCGTATTTATGTCTGGACAATATCTTTACCCGGTTACTCCACCCTCTTCAGTTGAGGTTGTAGGTGAGGAATCACTTTATAATGTCAATCGTATTTTTTGCGTTGGCAGAAACTATCTTGCGCATGCCTCAGAAATGGGCGTAGCGGTTGATAAATCAAAGCAAGAGCCTTTCTACTTTCTGAAAGATCCAAGCACTTTAATACCGAGCGGTTCTGCGATTTCTTACCCACCACAAACATCGAACTACCATCATGAAATGGAATTTGTTGTTGCTATTGGTAAATCAGGTTTTGAAATTACCGAGGACGAAGCGGACTCCTATATTTACGGTTATGCATGTGGTTTAGACATGACCCGTAGAGATCTTCAGCTTAAAGCTCGGGAGACTGGACGTCCTTGGGATCTAGGCAAAAATTTTGAGGAATCAGCTGTTATTTCACCCATAGTGAAAGCGTCAGACAGTGGAATTATCAACGAGGGCTCTATTGAACTCACAGTAAACGGCCAAACTAAACAGTCCTCTGATCTCAACCTTCTAATTTGGAGTGTAAAAGAGATCATCGTTCATTTATCAAAGTTTTATCATCTACAGCCAGGAGATCTTATCTATACAGGAACTCCGGAAGGTGTTGGCCCTGTAGTTTCAGGCGATAAGATTGAAGGTGCTATTGAAAAACTCGGTAATATCGAATTAACGATAAAATAATTAAATTTTTCAAACTTATCGGGGTTAAGAAGTATGACTGAAAAAAAATTAATCAAAGCAATCGAAGTAATTAAAGTACCAGAAGATGATGTCATTGGTGTTGATATTAATGGCTTAAATTTAGCTATCTATAATGTAGAAGGTGAAATTTTTGCTACTGATAATATTTGCACACATGGAAATGCTAAATTATGTGATGGATTTCTTGATGGGTACAATATCGAGTGTCCTCTTCACCAAGGTCAGTTTGATATTCGAAGTGGCAAGGCTTGTACTAGCCCTTTAACGGAAGATATAAAATCGTATCCCACAAAAGTAGGTGACGATGGGTTTATATATATATCAATGGCTTAATGTAAATATAATGAGGAAGTTTTAATGAAAACACAGCTAATCATAAATAATAAGTTTGTCGATAGTGAAAGTAAAAACACATTTGAGCGTTACAACCAAACGCTTGGTGAGGTTGTAACATCTGCGGCAGCAGCGAGTGTCGCAGATGCAAATAATGCAGCTGAAGTTGCACAAGAAGCATTTAAATCTTGGTCTAAAACTGGGCCTACAGAACGCCGTAATGTTTTATTAAAAGCAGCAGATATATTAGAAAGTAAAACAGCTGAGTTTATTGATGTAATGGCGAAAGAAGTAGGCTCTTCAGGGCTATGGGCTGGCTTCAATGTCATGTTAGCAGCTAATGTTTTTCGTGAAGCTGCAAGCTTAGCAACTCAAATACAAGGTGAGACTATTCCAACAGATAAGCCTGGGACACTTTCAATGACAATACGTGAACCCGTAGGTGTTATTTTGAGTATAGCACCGTGGAATGGGCCTATTGTATTAGCGGCTCGGGCTATTGCTTACCCTATTGTTTGTGGAAATAGTGTTGTATTTAAAGCTTCAGAAGTAAGTCCTAAAACGCATAGTTTAGTTGTTGAGGCTGTTATTGAAGCAGGTTTACCGGCGGGTGTTTTAAATTTACTGTCCAATAAACCAGAAGACGGTGAAAGCATTGTTAATGCTTTAATTGAGCACAAAGCTGTACGAAGAATAAATTTCACAGGATCAACCCGTGTTGGGCGTATTATCGCACAAAAAGCTGGTTATCACTTAAAACGATGTCTATTAGAATTAGGTGGAAAAAGCCCTCAGGTCATTCTTGATGATGCAAATTTAAAAGAAGCAGCAAAAGCGGCAACTTTTGGATCATTTCTATATCAAGGACAAATATGCATGACTACTGGCCGTATTATTGTAGATGAATCTGTGGCTGATGAATTTGGTGAAATCTTTGCTAAACTTGCTAGCAAGCTACCTGTTGGAAATCCCTGCGATAATAATGATTGTATTGTAGGACCAGTGGTAACGCAGAGTTCAGCCGAACGCCTAAATGGCTATATTGATGACGCGTTGTCCAAAGGCGCTAAACTGATTACAGGTGGCAAAGCAAATGGCACGGTGATGAAACCTACTATTCTTGATCATGTCACCTCTGATATGGAAATTTACCATGAAGAATCTTTCGGTCCGCTAATCTGTATGGTTAGAGTTAAGAATGCTGATGAAGCATTACATACAGCAAATGACACACCCTATGGCTTATCCGCTGCTGTATTTGGTAAGGATGTCAATAGAGCATTACAAATGGCTAAAGATATCAATGCAGGGCATTGTCATGTCAATGGTACAACAGTCCAGAATGATGCTCAAGCACCTTATGGTGGAACCAAAGATAGCGGTTGGGGACGATTTGATGGACGAGCGGTTATCGATGAATTCACAGAATTAAAATGGATCACAATTGAACCTATAGCTCAAGATTATCCAATTTAATTATGGATGAATAAAGCACACTAACAACATATTATATAAAGAGATAATAATGACAAATTCAAGTAAAAAGAAGTTAATGACCGTTGATGATGTACATGGACTTTGGGCTATTATGCCAACACCCGCAAAAGATGGGGCTTCAGACTGGCGCATGCAAGATACGGTAGATTTAGAAGAAACTGCACGCGTAGTAGAAGAACTTATTGCATCAGGTGTTAACGCTATTATTAGTACAGGGACGTTTGGCGAAGGTGCTACATTAACTTACAATGAAAAAATCGTCTTCATGGAAACTATCGTTAAAACCGTTAATGGCCGTGTACCTTATTTTTGTGGCACAACAGGATTAAATACGCGAGACACTATTGAGTTAACGAGAAAAGCAAGTGAAATTGGTTGTGATGGTACAATGCTAGGATTACCAATGTGGCAATTGTGTGATGTACAAACAGCTGTCCAATTTTATAAAGATGTTGCAGAAGCTTGTCCTGACATGGCGATTTGTATTTATGCAAATAATGAAGCCTTTAAATTTGATTTTCCACGTCAGTTTTGGGCGCAAGTAGCAGAAATACCACAAGTAATTACTGCTAAATATCTTGGCATAGGTTCACTTGTTCCTGATATGAATTTAAGTCAGAGAAAAATTAGATTTCTTCCTCTGGATGTTGACTTTTATGCAGCGGCACGTATTGCTCCTGAATTTTGCACTGCATTTTGGACAAGTGGAGCAGTATGTGGCCCCGCCCCAGTATTAAAATTACGAGATGAAGTAAAAAAAGCAAGTAAAACTGGAGACTGGGATGAAGCTCAGAAAATTTCAGGACAAATTGCTAGAACATATGCAACATTATTTCCAAACGGCTCGTTTAAAGATTTTTCAACTTATAACATCAATTTAGAAAAACATAGAATTAATGCTGCTGGTTGGATGAATGCAGGTCCATGCCGTCCTCCTTATATTTTTACACCTGAAGAGTATTTAGAAGGTGCATATAAATCAGGTAAGGCTTGGGCTGAGTTACACCAAAATCTTTCTAAATAAAGGAGGTCAATATGTCAGTTTATACAATTGAACGTGTGTTATGGGATCTACAAGATTCTGATGAAAAAGCGGCTCTTTATCGTGAGCAGCCGAATGAAATTTTAAATCAATATAATTTAACCACTGATGAGCACAGTTTGCTATCAGATATGGATATTGAGTCAATGGTCTCTTTAGGTATAGACCAGATGTTAATGTTTATGGCATGGCAGGCAATCAATGGCCCTCAAGGGAGCCCCGAATATATGCAGCGTCTTAATAGCATTAAATCATAAAATATTTTAGGAGTTTATATGTCTCAAATTATCAGTGGCTTTTTAATGCCCCATGACCCATTAATCGCAGCAATGCCTGATGCACCACCTGTTGAAAAACGTGATTCATGCATGAATGCCTACAAGGATATTGTTGAAAGAGTAAAAGAACAAAATATAGATACCGTTATTATCATTGGTGATGACCATTATACCGTTAATGGCCCTTATTGTGTACCACAAGCTATGATTGGTATTGGTGATGTAGAAGGACCAAAAGAACCTTGGCTAGGGATCCCTCGTGAGAAAATAGCTAATAATGAAAGCCTTGCTAAACATATTATGGATTATGGGCATACTCATCAAGTTGACTGGGCAGCATCAAAAACATTAATAGTTGATCACTCTATCGCAATTCCCGTTGAATATGCCGTAAAACCAATAAAAGATTTAAAAATTGTGCCTATTTATATTAATTCGGGTGTTGAGCCTTTTATCAATAGTAAACGTGCTTACGAAATTGGTTTATCAATTAAAGCAGCAATCAATAGTTGGTCAGGAAACGAACGTATTGCCGTTTATGGTACAGGTGGAATTAGCCATTGGCCTGGTATGGCTCAAATGGGTAGTGTTAATGAAGCATGGGATCGTAAAATAATCGATCTTATCTGTAAGGGGAATGTTGATGAGCTAATAGCCATGAGCGATGAAGAAATATTGCGTGAAGGAGGAAATGGCGGGTTAGAAATAAAAAACTTCATATGTGCAATGGGGATTCTAGATGGCTGGACTGGGGAAGAAATAGCATATGAAGCAGTACCCGAGTGGGTTTGTGGTTGTGGCTATCTAGAAATGAAAATAAAATAAAATTTTACAAAAAGGAACATTCTATGTCAAATCAAGAAGAAAATTTAATCGATGTTAACCATGGAACACAATTACATAAAGTGCATGGTGATCAAAAAGTTTTCGAGCAGGAGCTTGAAAATGTATTTGGCCGTTCATGGCTATTTTTAACTCATGAATCTATAATTCCAAATCATGGTGATTATGTTGTTACTAAAATGGGAACAGATGAAGTAATCGTTAGTAGACAAGAAAATGGTGATGTTAAAGCATTTTTAAATGTCTGCCGTCATAGGGGCGCGCAATTGTGTCCACACGAAGCAGGTAATGCTAAAGGCTTTGTTTGCTCTTACCATGGCTGGGGGTATGGCAATACTGGTGAATTACAATCCGTACCTTTTGATAAGGAGGTTTATGGTGGCTTACTTGATAAGTGTAAAAACTCTCTACATGAAGTGGCAAAAGTTGAAAGTTATAACGGCTTCATTTATGGCTGTTTTGATGAAAACTCCCCATCATTCTCTGATTATTTAGGCGATCTTAAGTGGTTTTTAGACCCTTACTTTGAACATTCGGGTGGCCTTGAATTAATTGGACCTCCTGCTCGTTGCCTAATTAGAGCGAACTGGAAATGCCCAGCAGAAAACTTTGTGGGTGATGCTTACCATGTTGGCTGGACACATGCTTCAGCACTACGTACTGGTGAATCAGTTTTTACACCACTGGCAGGAAATAGTACACCTCCAACTGAAGGTTTAGGTCTACAAATAACCAGCAAATTTGGGTCAGGGCTAGGTGTGCTGTGGGATGCTTATGCAGGTATTCATGATAGTTCATTAATTAACGACATGATGCAATGGGCTACCATAAAAGAGCAGCAATTAGCCGAAAAAATTGGTGCTGATCGTGCCAGAATTTATCGATCTCATTTAAATACGACTATCTTTCCTAATAATAGCTTTTTAACAGGATCAGGTGTATTTAAAACTTGGCAGCCTATCGATAAAGATACCACAGAAGTTTTTACCTGGACAATGGTAGAAAAAGATATGCCAGAAGAACTTAAACAGCGTATTGCTATGTCAGTCCAGCGTACTTTTGGTGTTGCGGGTTACTGGGAAAGTGATGATAATGACAATATGGAATCCGAAACATACATGACAAAAGGTTTTCAAGCTAAAAATAAAAATCTTAATGCCCAAATGGGTATTGGAAATGATGTTTACAATGGTAAATATCCTGGTGTTGTTAGTGAGTCCGCTATTGGAGAAACAAGTTATCGTGGTTATTATCGTGCGTATAGTGCCTTTATAAATGCTAATAGCTGGCATGAGATAGAAGACAAAAGTAGTAATTGGGCTGATATTTTAACAAATGCAAAAACCAAATAATTAAGGGATAAAGTATGACTGATACAACTAAAAATAACGAACCGTTAGCCCTTGAAAGTGATATTGCTTTTGACGAACTAATTAAAAACACACAGGTATCTGAAAGTTTAAGACAGGAGGTTTCTTCGTTTCTTGCTAGAGAGTCAAGATTACTAGACTCAAGAATGTATAGGACTTGGCATAGTGAAATATTAAGCCCTGATATCACTTATGCTGTTGTTAGCAAAGAATTAAGATCTATAAAAGAACGGCGCTATGACCAACCTGATACCGTCTATTTGTTTAATGATGATCATCGTCAATTAGGTATTCGTATTGAACATGATCTTGATCCTCAAAACTGGCGGAGTAGTCCGCTAGAAAGGTATTGCCGTATACTTAGTAATATTGAAATTGGCCAAGAACAAGGCAGTTTAGATTTAGAAGTACGTTCTTCTTGTATCTTAACTCGTGGCAGAAGAGCCTACCAAGTAGATCAGTTTTTTTACACTCGGACTGATATTCTGATACGTGATGATCAAGGTCAACTCAAGTTAAAATCCCGTTACATTGAATATCCAGAGCGAAGTATTTCTGGCCATAATATGCTGGTATATCTATAAAACCATACGCTATTAATAAAAGTACTTTGCCATAACAAAGTACTTTTACATGTATATATTAAAACTGAATAACAACTGACTAAAATAAAGAGAAATATAATGAAATTGCAAAATCAAGTTGCCATTATCACAGGAGCTTCTTCAGGAATAGGCTTAGCCGTTGCAAAACGCTTTATCAGCGAAGGAGCAAAGCTAGGGCTTTTGGTTAGAACTGAAAAAGATGCCAAAATGCTACAAGATACTTTTGCTGATAATGTTGTAGTAACCATAGGTGATGTTAGAAATTATGACGATAACGAAAAGCTTGTTCAATCAACTATTGATAAGTTTGGAACACTAGATTGTTTTATAGGTAATGCAGGTATTTGGGATTATATGACACCAATAAACTCAACAGAAGCTAGTCTATTAGAATCAGGTTATCGTGATTTATTTGATGTTAATTTACTTGGTTATATTCTTGGTGCTAAGGCCGCGTTACCTGCACTTAAAAAATCTAAAGGCTCTATGATTTTTACTGCATCATCATCAAGCTATTCATTAGGTGGAGGAGGTCCATTATATGTTGCGTCTAAACATGCGGTTTTAGGCTTTATTAGAGCATTAGCATGGGAGTCAGCTCCAGACATTCGTATTAATGGTGTTGCTGCTGGTGGCACATTAACACCACTATCTGGCCCTGAGAGTTTAGGCTTAGGTGGGGCAAGCCTTGAAACATCTGACGGAATAGAAGAAATGATTGGTGCTATGACACCACTAAAATTTGCTTCCAAGCCAGAAGACCATGCAGGAATATTTGCATTATTAGCCTCAAGAGAAGATGCCAAGTATATTACTGGCACTGTTATCTTAAGCGATGGCGGTATTGGACTAGGCATGAGACCTGATCAAAAATAGCAATACAACGTATCGCTCTATAGTTTATATCTATAACTTATATGGTTGTTCTTTACTTTTACATTGGAGATAAATGGCTTGAATATAAATTTCTTTTTTGATTTTTTAAGCCCTTTTTCATATTTAGCTAGCGTAAAACTTGCAAAGCTAAGTGACGATACAATTCATAATATATGCTATCACGCTATTGATTTAGCACGTGCAAAAAAAGCAATCGGAAATATCGGACCTACAAATCGAGATATGCCAGTAAAGCTATCTTACCTAAAGAAAGATATAGATCGGTGGGCAGAGCTGTATGATATCCCATTAAAATTTATACCTAATTTTAATTCAGAAAAATTAAATATAGGTATGTTTTATACTGCGGATAAAGATATCCAAGCAGAATATGTCAATCTTGCATTTTTTTTAACATGGGGAAAAGGAAATGCACCTGATAGCCCATTAGTTTTTGATGAAATTTGTAAAACACTGAATTGGGAGATAAAAGAATTCACCCATTTTATTGAATCAGATATAGGCATAAAAGCCTACCAGAAATCTACTGAAAACGCGATTAAGAAACATGTCTTTGGTGTCCCAACTATGATGATTGATGAGAATATGTGGTGGGGAAATGACCGTATTATATTTTTAGAAAAATTTTTAAATACAAATAATAAACAAATAAACAGAAGGGAAAGCAAATGAAATTAATAAAAAATAAAATAGCCTTGTTAATCTTAAGTTCTACAATAGTAACTTGTGCTCATGCAACCGATGTATTTAGATTAGAAGGCTTTGGATCAATATCTAAAGCAATGGGTGGGACAGCCACGGCCTATGATGTTGGACCAGCAGGCATGATGTCTAACCCTGCAACATTATCTTTAATGAAAGAGGGTACACAGTTTTTGACAGGTGTAGACATTATCGTTACTGATATTTATACCCGAAATTTATCTACTGGCGAAAAAGCTTCTTCTCATTCCAATTCTCAGAATAGAGGTCCTTATTCCATTCCTCAGCTTGCTATCACTTACCGCACAGGAAAATATACAGTAGGTATTGGTGTTTTTGGCCAAGGTGGTATCGGTACTGAATATGGCAACTCTTCATTTTTATCACAAGCTACTGGTGGCTTAGATACAAATTTAGACGTATCCAGCCGCCTTTTTGTTTTAAATATCCCTTTTGCCATAAGCTATCAGTTCAATGAAAAATTGACTATAGGGGCAAGTATTGATGCCACATGGCAAGGATTAAATCTTAATTTATTATTAGGCGCAGATCAACTAGGCTCATTAATTCAAGATGGCAGAGTAAGTGGGTCAATGTTGCCTACATTAGGAGAATTTCCTGATTTAAGAGGTGCCCATATAGGGTTTACAGAAAACAAGCCTGTTAGTAACGGCATAAGCTCATGGGGTGTTACTGCTAAAATGGGATTAACGTATAAAATCCAAAAAAATACAACCTTAGGTATGTCATACAGTACCGAAGGGTATATGAAAGATATGACAGGTGATGCTACGTTAACTGTTGTTGATGCTGTTGCTGGACAAGTTCCTGTAAATGGTGACGTACGCCTTAAAGATTTTAAATTACCCGCTAATATTACAATAGGCATAAGCCATAAAATTTCACCTGATTGGATGATTACATCAGACTTCTCAAGAGTATTTTGGGAAGATGCAATGAAAGATATCGATATCACCTATTCATCAGAAATGGGGCAATTAGGGATTTTACTACCTCAAAATTATTCAGATATATCAATATGGTCAGTAGGAACAAATTATCATTATCAAGATTGGGAATTTAGAGCCGGATATAGAACTGCAACAACGGGATTGAATAACAAAACACTTGCACCAACTATCCCAGCATTACCAACAAAACACTTAACAGCAGGCTTTGCTTATAACTTTAGCAAATACTCTACTCTAGATTTTGCATACTCCTATGGATTCGATGGAAAAATGAAAAACACTAGCCTACCGATGACACCTGTACCTATAGAAGCATCAAATACGTTAAATAATTTTTCAATTTCTTATACGCGAAATTTCTAATATATTATTCTGTATATGGAACAGATCCACCCAAATATAGGCAGAAAGTCTTTATCCAATTTTATCATGCAACGATGATAATTGATATGGTTGGATATAATTTGACAGGGCAAACGGCACGGCTTGCGCATTTTGGGGTTTCGCGCCCATCCCCTCGAAATGAACCTCAAGCCTATTTTATGACCAACTAGGAGTTTTGTTAGTTACTTCTGATTGGGTTTTGTGCCCATCCCCTCGAAATCGGCATTAGGATGAAACTTTATCTTTTTTAGGGTTCTCTTCTTTGTAAGCGCTCAATGAACCGGTGAAGGTTATTCTGCTTCACCTAAATCAACATTCCACGGCAGCAAATCAGACAGTTCATCTGATGGTGCACGCTTGGGTAATTCCGTAAAGAGATGACGGAAATAGTAGTAGGGATTCAAATCATTGGCACGGCAGGTCATTACCAGGCTGTATAAATTCGCACTGGCTTTAGCGCCACCCACCGACGTCGAGAACATCCAATTTTTTCGCCCTGTGGTAAATGGCCGGATATCCCGCTCTGTGACATTATTATCAATACTGATATCCCCATCTTCAAGATAGGTCAGTAATTTGGGCCATTGATTTAAGGTGTAACTAATGGCTTTACCTAATGCCCCTTTAGGTAAAACATGTTGGCTGTTTAGCCAATTGTAAAATTCATTGAGGATAGGTTCGGCTTGTTGCTTTCTCAGCTGTTGACGCGTAAGCGATCAATTTAGACCGTCTTTTCCCGGCGGAGCTACCCCGTAAAATGGTCCCCGTAGATTTTACTCACGGAGACTTAATCGATGGCAACAAAAAGACGAACACGCGAGCAATGGCAGGAATTGATTGATAAGCAAGCAGCAGGCGAACTGACAGTCAGTGAATTTTGTGCACAGCATGCGTTAACAGTATCAAACTTCTATCTGTGGCGTAAAAAACTGAGCGATGATAGCCAATCGCTTGCGCAGCAAGATAACTGGCTTGCCTTTGATATGCCAGCAAGTGCGAACCAGAGCGCAGGCTCTGCCTGGGAGATTGAACTGGCATTACCCGGTGGTGTGGTGCTGCGGATGAACCGGGCTGCCTGATGTTACCCTTATCCAATGGGCGTATTTGGCTGTATACCGGTAATACGGATATGCGCAAACAGTTTGATGGGCTGGCGGCACTGGTACAGGGCAAACTGGGGATGCAAGCGCATTGTGGTGACTGGTTTGTGTTTATCAATAAGCGCCGTACTCAGC
>NZ_CACSIH010000092.1:0-13558 GCF_902705805.1 Alteromonas alvinellae
GAGTGGGCAATGATCTATGCGGACTGGTATAATAGAGCGCATGACCACTGATGGAATATGTGCAATCGAAAGAGCGTGAACATGCCGTCATTTATATCTCAAGTTGGGCAGTTTGTCGCAATCAACTTGATTAGTTTATGGCGACTGTATTACCGTGTCGCCCTCGGTTGGGGAGTAGCCTGTTTCCGTTTCAAATGGAAAAGTTTGTATCAACATAATTGGTCACATTACCATGGTACAAACACCTATTGGTTGGCGAGACCATCGATAAGTCCACGCTTAAAGGTCAGGTGTGTGGATTTGTCGTGGACTCAATTAGCCTGACCGGAGTTCTAAAACTGTGAGTATCTTCGCTCTTATCTTGCTAGCCTTTGCTATGTCAACAGATGCGTTTGCCGCCGCGATAGGCAAAGGTGTCAAAATCAACCGCCCTCGTTTAAGTTTTGCCCTTAAAATTGGCCTTTTGTTCGGACTAATAGAGGCAGCAACCCCATTTATAGGCTGGTTCATTGGTCGCGCAGCGTCTTCATACGTTGAAGCATGGGATCATTGGATTGCGCTAATCATTCTTTCTGGTTTAGGTATTCATATGGTACTCGAGAGCCTGAAACCTGCCGAAGAAGAGTTAACGTCTCAAAAACAATCCTTTATTTTATTGTGTATTACTGCGTTAGGCACAAGTATCGACGCAATGGCAGTGGGGGCAAGTTTCGCGCTAATTGATGTGAATATTGCTATTGCTGCGACGTTAATTGGGATAGCCACTTTTTCTATGGTAACTATTGGCATTATGTTGGGCAGTGTTATGGGAACACTGATAGGTAAGCGAGCAGAGACATTTGGTGGCATTGTGCTTGTTTCGGTTGGTATTTGGATCTTCGCGAGTCACACTCTCTAGTCATAAAAGAGGAAGGACAGTCACTTATCTTCAAGTTGTGATTGTAGACATTTCTTGTGCGGTATTTCATCGCTAATGCGTAATTACTGACGTGTTAAATTTCATGGGGGTGTTGAGAACGTTATGTTCAGGGGTAATCAGCGCTCTCGTTTTGAGACAGCCCGTTGCCCCGTTCCATCAACGGTGGTTATTTTCTCACTGCGGCATCATAAAGAAAACCACATTGAATATTTCGTCGATATCGTCAGCGCTTCAAACGAGTGAAGAACACGTCCAACAAAAACTTTTGCCATAACGTCTATAACAAAGCAGTATAAGAACCTCATATTATTAAAAATAAAAAACACGACAAGGCACTATCTATGGTTTCACAGAGACTGGTTTCTCGGAAAATGGTGGCAGCTTTTGCTATTTGCGTAAGCGCACTTTCTAGTTTCTCGCATTCTGCATTCGCACTTGAAGATATTATTAACCCTGAACTTTTCGATAAAATGGAGTATCGCTTTATTGGGCCCTATCGCGGTGGGCGTTCGGTAGCGGTTACAGGGGTTGAAGGCAATACCAACCTTTATTTTATGGGCACCGCAGGTGGCGGTGTTTGGAAAACCGAAAACGCGGGTTTATCATGGAAAGCCATATCTGATAAAACTTTCACAGTGGGCAGTATTGGTTCTATCGCCGTTGCCCCCTCAGATCCAAATGTTATTTACGTAGGTACGGGTGAAGGCCCTATTCGAGGCGTAACCACTAGCCACGGTAAAGGTATTTATAAATCTACTGACGGCGGTGAAACATGGAAACTGGTAGGTTTAGATAAACGCGGTCAAATCCCCAAAATTCGCGTACATCCAACCAATCCCGACATAGCTTGGGCGGCGGTACAAGGCAATATTTGGGGGCCTAATGAAGAGCGCGGTATATTCAAAACGGTAGACGGCGGTAAAACATGGCAGCACGTGTTGAAAGTGAATGCCGATACCGGCGCCGCTGACTTAGCAATCGACCCATCTAACCCCAGAATTCTTTATGCCAGCATGTGGCATCACGGCAGAACACCTTGGTTTATTAAATCAGGCGGTGAGGGCGGTGGCCTTTATAAGTCAACAGATGGCGGTGAAAGCTGGGACAAATTAGAAAAAGGACTGCCTACGCTTATCGGTAAAGTCGGTGTAGATATTGCCGCGTCTAACCCGAAGCGCCTGTATGCTATTGTCGAGGCTGAAGAAGGCGGTGTATATCGCAGTGACGATGCGGGTAAGTCGTGGTCGTTAATGTACGGCGACAACATTCTTAAAGCCCGCGCGTGGTACTACAACCACATCAAAGTTGACCCTAATGACGAAAATACTCTGTATGTGATGAATGTGCAGCTGCACAAATCTATTGATAGCGGCAAAACCTTCGAGACGGTTTCGTTACCCCATGGCGATACCCACGATATGTGGATAAACCCTGAAAATAGCTTAAACATGATCAACGCTAATGACGGTGGCGCAACCGTTACTTTCGACGGCGGTGAATCCTGGTCAAGCATTTACAACCAGCCAACGGCGCAGTTTTATCGCGTTATTACCGACAATTTAAACCCTTACTACGTTTATGGCGGGCAGCAAGATAACTCAACCATGGCAACGCCCTCTCAAACTTGGGGTGACGGCATGGGAATAGAAGACCAGTTTGCCGTGGGTGGTGGCGAAAGCGCGCATATTGCGTTTAACCCTGACGATCCAACACTGATCTACGCTACTACAATCAACGGTACATTAACCGAATATCACCGCGATACTGGGCTAACGCGGCCCATTATGCCTTACCCTGAATATGTGTTTGGCCGAAACGCACGGGATCAAAAGTACCGCACCAACTGGAATGCCCCAGTGGTAGTGTCAAAGCATGATCCTGACACCGTGTACTATGGCACGCAGATGATCTTAAAAACCACAGATCGCGGTGTGAACTGGCAGGAAATTAGCCCAGACTTAACCCGTAACGAGCCAGAAAAGCAGGGGCTGAATGGCGGTCCGATTACCAATGAACAGGCCGGGGCCGAATACTACAACACGGTTTTCTATATTGCCGAATCGGCAGTTAACAAAGGCGAGCTTTGGGTTGGAGCCGATGACGGTAAGCTGCATATAACCCGTGATGAGGGCAAAAACTGGAAAGATGTTACGCCTCATAAAAAAGAAGCGCAGGTCAATGCCATAGAACTTAGCCCTCACGCACAAGGCAGAGCTTACGTTGCGGTAGCAGGCTATAAATTAAATGACTACACGCCTTACATTTACAAAACCGACAACTACGGCAAGCGCTGGAAGCGTATTGACGAAGGCCTACCAGAGGACGCCTTTGTTCGTGTAGTACGTGAAGATACAGAGCGCGAAGGTATGCTATTCGCGGGTACAGAAAGCGGTATGTTTATTAGTTTCGACGACGGTAAACACTGGCAAGAGCTAGACTTAAACCTGCCGCCTGTGGCGATTACCGATATGCAGGTTAAAGGTGATGATCTGGTCATTGCAACCCAAGGGCGAGGCTTTTGGATATTAGATGACATGAGTCCGCTACGTGAAGTGCATAAGTCGCTAGATGGCGAAGCGCTGTTTCAGTTCGAACCCGTAGATGGCATTCGCTTGCTATCTGGCGGTGGCATGACTGACCAGCCTCAAGCGAAAAACCCACCACGTGGCGCTACCTTCCGCTATTACCTGAAAGACGCATTAGAAGAAGAGCAAACGCTACGCATTGATATATTTAATGCCGATAACGAGCTTGTTCGCACACTGTCATCTGCACCTAGTGCATTTGAGAAGTGCGCGAAGGGTAACGAAGACGTTCGCAGCCCTGTTAAATTTAAACACCCTGCAACAAAAGCGGGTTACAACGAATTTGTATGGGATCTTCGCCGTGAGCCGTTGAACTGCATCGAGAATGTGAAACTGTTTGGCGGTTGGAACGGCGCCCGTGTTATGCCTGGAGACTACAAAGCGAAAATCACAGTAGGTGAACAGGCGCAAACCCGCGCGTTTAAAGTACTTCCAGACCCAAGAGAAGAAGCAGATAAAGCGCAACTTCAAGTGGTTGAAAAGAGCATTCAGGCTACAGAAAGCTTACTGAATGATTTGTTTGCACACCTGCAAAAAGCCCGTGATGTGCGAGCACAATTAAACGGTGTGTCTGAAGATAACGTAATGCTGGCAAGCGATGTGTCGGCTTCAATCGAGCGCATTGTTAGTGCAATCGACGACTGGGAAGCCTTGGTTATTCAGCCCAAACATCAAACTTTTGAGGATGACATTAACTGGCCGAATATGCTCGACAGACAAGTGCGTTTCTTGATGGATAACTTCGACAGAACGGGCGCGCCTGCACAAGCTGGTGCACTAAAACGGTTGGAAGACTTAGACGCAAAGTGGCAGCAGTATAAAGTACAGCTAGAAACCTTGTTTGGTGAAGAAGTGAAGCCATTAAACGAAAAGCTCTCAAAGCAAGGCGCGTTTGATTTAGAGAGTTTATAGGCTATTGGGATACAATTCTTAGCTAGAATTTTTAAATAAAAAAGGCCAAAAGATATAATCTTTCTGGCCTTTTTTGTATACGAGCACTCGTATCATAGCGCGTGCAACGCGCTTTCAGCTGCGCATTAGAACTGGTACTTAACGCTCACCGTATAGTTAGTCGGTGAGCCCGGCATGGTCCAAAGCTGATGGTATGAGTTCTCAAAATAATCTCTGTCGAACAGGTTATTCACGTCAAATCTCATAGAAAGTGCATCGCTGATATTCACCGACCCTGCTAAGTTCAAAAGGGTATAAGACGGCAAAATGAATGTTGGATCGGTGGTTTGCCCTAAGCGATCGCCCACGTAACGCATGGTCACACCAAAGAACGCTTCTTTTTCAAATATGCTGGTGAAATGATTAAGCGAGATATACCCCGAATGCTTGGCAATATTGATTAAGCGCGACCCTTTAGGAATAGGAACGCCCCAATCCAAGTTGTTAACTTCGTTCGCGGTTTTAGCATCTATGTACGCGTAGGCCATATCAAGGCGAATGTCTGAAGTAAGGTCAGTCGTTAACTGAAATTCTAGCCCTTGGCTTTCAACTTCACCGAGCGTAGCTGAAAAGCCAGTGTTAGGTTCAGCGGTAAGCATGTTGGTCTTTTCAGCATCAAAAATAGCGACGCTACCAGAAAACATATCAGCAATGTTTTCCCACTTAGCACCTACCTCAAAAGAGGTGGTCTCTTCAGGGGCAAATGCGTTGCGGTCAGAATCAAGTCCTGGGTTGGGTCTGAAACCTTCTGCATAGCTAGTGTAAAGGCTTACGGAATCATTGATTTCATACACGAATCCAAAGCGTGGCGTCACTTCCGTTTGGTCTTGTTCTTGCCCTTCATTACTTAACTTATTAAAAATGTCTTGCTCGAACTTGTCCACGCGAAAGCCAACTAAAAGCTTGGTCGCTTCACTAAGTTCTATAACATCTTGTGCGTAGAAACCTAACCCTTTTTGCTTTTCAGCGGTAAGTGTAGTGGGCGTAACGTCAGGTCTGAAAATAGTGGAGTCTGGATTTTCAGGGTCGATGCTATAAGTGGTATCACCTGCACCCCATGCAGTGCGCCAACGACGATAGTCTGTATCGATGTGGTAGTTGTAATAGTCTAAACCAAATAAGACGTTATTTACGAAGCCTGCCACGTCTACCACGCCACTTAATTCAAAGCGTAGTGATAAGTCTTGCGCTTGATAGTCGCGGGTTCTACGTTGCCGTGAGAGGATAGATGGATCGGTATACAAAAGCTGACGGCCTTCTGACAGTTCAGTATCTGAAGACTGCCCTTCAAAAGAAGAGTCTCTGTAGGCGAAGCCACTGAGTAAATGCCAGTTGTGACTCAACTCGTGATTTAACACTAGCTGATGTCCGAAGGCTTTAACCTCATGTGCTCCGTCTCTCACATCACCATAAAAGTCTTCGGCTTCTACAGCGTCAAAGTCGTTATTTAATATGAACACACCGCGATCAAGCGGCTTTTCCTGATCCAATATTTCCATCTGATAGCTTAAGCTGGTGTGATCAGAAATGTTCCAAATGAATGAAGGGTTAAGATTCAAATTTTTGAAAAACACGTTATCGCGATAAGTATCAGAGTCTTCGTATGAACCATTAACGCGATACGCCATGTCTGAATTAATGCCGTTCGTGTAATCGAACTCAACTTGCTTTTTATCAAAGTTACCTACGGTACCTTGGATGTAGCCTTGCTCTTCAAACTGAGGTTTTTTGGTAATTATGTTTATGGTACCGCCAGGCTCCCCTTGACCATATAAGGCAGAGCCTGGGCCCTTCATTACTTCTATGGTTTGAACGTTAACGGTGCTTCTATTGCCGCTATAGCCACGCACGTTGAAGCCGTTTATTAAATAACCCGATGGGTTATTTTCATCGCCAGAAAAACCTCGGATCGCAAAGCTATCGAACATGCCGCCAGAATTGTTTTGTCTAACAATAGTGGGTGCAAAATCTAACGCATCGATGAAGCGCGTGATCCCTTCATTCGCTAACGTATCCGCGGTAATTCGGTCGATTGCTTGTGGGGTGTCGATTAGCGGTACGTTACCACGATATGGCTGAAAGTGTCTTTTTACTTCAATGTGTTCAAGTTCATCATGATCACCTTGAAGGGGGCTTTCATCTGTTTGCGCAGCAGCGCTTACTGATAATGCAACTAAAGAAAATATAAACGGAGTTTTAAGGTCAAGCATAAGCAAGGGATGACGTATCTTTGGCAGTTTTTGTAAAGGTTGCAAATGTTATGTTATCTCATTTCTTTTGGCAAGAGCAATAAGGGGGGAAATGAGCGAACTGGTTTTAGTGTAGGAGTAAGTGCATACAGGCTGTTTATATTGGTAAGTGGAAATGTGCATGGCTGTGAGTAGAAATAAACTTACTGGTCTAAACTCACCTTCGCAGCGTTTTCCTCGGTCTACTAATGCTATACACTTCGCGTTTTTATTACTCTTGCCTGCAGGCTGAACCTAAATTTTTAACTAGGACACTGAATGCGTCACACAACCCTATCTTTACTCTTCTGCACTTTACCTTTTGCCGCGATGGCCGCTGAAAATGTTGATTCATCAAACATTAACTCTGGTGTGAACAGCAACGAAAAAGATGTAGAGAAAATTACAATTGAAGGTGCGGCGACGGCGAACAACAAGCCGGTAGGGACGTTTAATTCACCTATATCTAACTTAGAGTACGACCCGCGAGTCGACTTGCAATCAAGGAACATGGCAGAAGCGCAGGCTGACGTCACCATTCGCGGCGGTATATTCGAAAACACGGGGTTTCGCATAGGAAGCGCAACGCTTATTGACCCGCAAACAGGGCACTATTTCGCTGAAATTCCCATTGCACCAGAAATGCTGACGAAACCGCGTATTTTCACGGGCGTCGATAACGCGCTTTACGGCGTAAATAGCTCAGTAGGTACGGTGTCTTACGGCTGGCGCCCTATCCAAACAGCAGGCAGTGTGTCACTAGGTGTGGGCAATAATAACTTCAATTTACAGCGTGTACACGGTGCAGTAGAGCTCGCGGTCGATGAGCTACCTGGTTGGTCTGTTGGCGTTGAAGGGGAGTATTCTCGCTCTAAAAGTGATGGCACTATTGCTAATGGCGATCATAATTTCGAACGCGCGTCAGGGCGTATTCAGCTGGCAAGTAATGACTCACAAACAGACGTGTTTTATGGATTTCAGCAAAAGTTTTTTGGCTGGCCTAACTTGTACACGCCTTTTAACGTAAACGAAACAGAAGACATTCAAACCCGTTTGGTCATGCTAAATCACAAACAGCGCTACGGCGAAGAGAGCATGAACAATACTATTGAGGTTTCTGCTTACTACAGAGAGAATGACGACCATTACGTGTTCTCACGTGAAAATCCTGAAGCGTTTCAGGCGTTTCACGAAACCCAAGTGAAGTCATTGGCGTTTTCAGGTACTCATAATGTATCGCAAGAATTCGGAATCAACTACGCAGCACAGCTTACTGCAGACGACATCACATCAACTACGCTAGAGAACAATTTCACCTCTCGCGACTACTACAAAATAAGCCTAGTGCCCGAGTATCGAACTCAGTTGAACAGCAATGAATCGCTTACCGTTCGCTTAGGTGGAGCGTTTGACGATACGAATCGCGACGACGACCGACTGTCTTTTGTGGGCGATATTAGTTGGCTTACCCAAGCAGGCAGCAATGCCTCGCGTACACTCTATCTTTCGTATGCAGAGGCGACGCAGGTGGCTGGCTACACTGCTGTAGGCGGCAGCACCACAAGCGGTCTGTTTAGAAGTAACAACCAGTTGCAGCGAGAAGTCAGCAAAAACTTAGAGTTTGGGGCGTCATTTGATAAAACGTCTTTCAAAGTTGATACCGCCGTATTCTATCGCTGGGATAACGAGCTGACAGATTGGACGTATAGCTTCGACGCTACTTCAGCTCGCAGTGCAAACCCAGTTGATATTGAAACCCTAGGTGTTGAGGTGATTGCCATTAAACGTTTTGATAGCGCAGATGTGGTGGCCAGCTACACCTATTTAGATAAGTCTGAAGACTATCGAATTGATGAAGTAGACGCGAGCTTTTACGCGCTTAACTATCCGCCGCATCGCGCCACCCTTGGATTGGTGTGGTTTGCAACCGATACGGTTGAAGTGCGCATTGACAACGAGTGGCGTAAACAAGAAACCAATGCGCTTAGAAACGGCGACGACTCTGCGTTTTTCTCACATGTCACTTTCACATATTCACCTGCTCAGATTGAAGGGTTAAGTCTGGTATTGGCAGTCGATAACTTGTGGGATGAGCGCTTTGAAGAAATCCCAGGAACGCCGGGTCGCGGCGACCAATATTCTGCCACTGTTACCTATTTTTGGTAAGGACGGCGCAATGACAGTTAATTCTCCTCATACCTTGGACGATTTTGCTGGACGATGGACGCTAACACGCAAAATCATCCAGCGAAATGGCGATGTATTTACCTTTTCTGGCGAGGCTGAATTCAGCTGGCTGGAAGGCAGCGTACTAAAAGAAAAAAGCGGCTTGGCGTATTACGAAAAAGGCGAAGTAACTGCGCCTAACGAAAGCGTAATGCCCGCAGAACGTCGGTATT
This sequence comes from Alteromonas alvinellae, assembly GCF_902705805.1. Lineage (NCBI taxonomy): Bacteria > Pseudomonadati > Pseudomonadota > Gammaproteobacteria > Alteromonadales > Alteromonadaceae > Alteromonas > Alteromonas alvinellae. The sequence goes on from NZ_CACSIH010000092.1 coordinate 9,083, forward strand.
TCTGGCAGCAGCCTCAAACCGGTTTATTCGAAGTGTTATTTGACGATAAGCGCTATTTTCATTCTTTCAGTGCGACCAACCCAAACGCTGAGCACTTATGTGGCGACGATAATTACGTGGTGCGCTATGACTTCACAGCGTGGCCTGTGTGGCGCTCTACGTGGCAGGTCATTGGGCCGCGCAAAGACTACACCATGGTGAGTGAGTATAGCCCTGCGTAGCGTTGGCTTTGGTAAGGCTTATGCTCGCCCCTGTTTCTTGGTGTATTGATGAGACATCCAAAGTGCAATAGCAATGATGACACCGCCAAGAAGCAGGCGAGAAAAGTCGGTGTCTTTTTGCCAAAGCATTAAATTAACCACAAGCCCCGCAGGAATAAGTGCGTTATTCATAATAGCCAACGTACCACCAGAAACGGCTAGCGCGCCTTGGTTCCAAAAGTAATATCCAAGCCCCGACGCCACAATACCCAACCACAGTAGCACTCCCCATTGCTCGGTGTTCTGCGGTAGTTGGCTTGGGTCGCCAAATAGGAAGAACGCAGGTAAGGCAACAGCCAGTGCGCCTAAATAAAACCACGCGAATACGTTGTGATAGGGCACTTGGGTTGTAAAAGTGGAGGTCAGCTTCTTATAACCCACTTGTCCTAGTGCAAAGGAAAGGTTAGCACCTTGAACAATGGCAAAACCAAACCAGTAGTCATCAGTTACGCCATCAAAGCGAATTATGGCTGCACCTGCGGTGGCAATAAGTGCGCATAACAAATAAAACGGGGTAAACCGCTTAAACAGGGCGTCATTTAAAATGGCGACATAAAGCGGCGTAAAAATGGTGAAAAGTAGTACCTCAGGTACGGTTAAATACAAAAACGCGTGGTAAAAGAAGATGTACATCAACCCCAGTTGCACCGCACCTAAACTCGCCAGGACTGCCTTTTGTTTAGGGTTTAATAACGCAGGCTTAAGAAAGGGGAGGAAAACCAGTGTGGCGAGCACAATGCGTGTCAAAACAGCAAAATAACTGTCTACTGAGCCAGCCAAAAACTCGCCTACGAGCGAAAAGGAAAATGCCCACAGGACAGTAACTGCTATTAAATAAAACACACGCTATGCTTCTTTGTAAGTTCAACCGCGGCGTAAAATAGGCTATCGCCGCTCGTATATCAATAGTTAGCTTACCCTCTATCAAAACTCGCTTCAGAAGTTTGTGTAACAGCGGAAGTTTCGCAATCGTTTGGAATAGTGCAGGCGCGACTTTCTGGCGAAAGGGAATGACCTATTAATACAGGGTACAGCCAAGCGCCAAAGCATGCTCCACATATTGGCGCTACAATAGGCACAATAAAGTAGGGGATGTCTTTCGCCCCATCAAGCGCATACTCCCATCCTGCTATATAGGAAAATAGCTTTGGACCAAAATCGCGAGCAGGGTTCATAGCAAAACCGGTCAACGGCCCTAAAGAAGAGCCAATGACAGCAATGACAATACCAATTAGTAGTGGATTCATGGCTCCACGAGATGCGCCGTTATTTTCATCGCCCAGTGCCAGGATTGCGAACATCAACACTGCAGTGATAACGAACTCAACGCCAAAGGCCCCCCAGAATGAGAGGGCTTCGTGAGGGAAAGTAGAGAAAATGCTGGCTGTTGCTAGAGCCTCTTCACTATGGCGTGAAAGGTTGTGAGTCAGTTCATAGTCTATAAAGAGTTGATGATATAACCCGTAGACGAGAGCGGCAGCGGCGAATGCTCCCAGAAACTGAGAAAGAATGAAGGGGGCTACTTTGTGCTTTTCAAAACCATGAAAAAGCGCAAGCGCAACGGTTACCGCAGGATTGATATGTGCACCCGAAACCCCAGCAGTACAATAAATGGCAACAGCTACGCCAAACCCCCAGACAATACTTATTTCCCATTGACCGAAAGAAGCACCGGTTAATACCAATGCTGCGACTGCACCAACACCAAAGAAAATAAGAATTGCAGTGCCTATGAATTCAGCAATACACTGACGGAAAAGCGTTGGTTCCTTGAGAGGTAACATAATTCATCCTTTAAATCTTTAACCAGTACAACACGTTGTGCAGAAAAAGAAACGACAGAGTTATGTTAGGGAAAATGAAGGCAGAAACCGTTTTGTTTTGCGCAATATTGTATTCACTGTTCATTTAACTAACAGGCCGTTTAGTTCTTATTCTGACGCAGCTACCCATGTACATTTAATTGGGGGTATCATAAACCGAACATAAACGAACTGCAAATGAGCAAAAACGAATATTCGTCGTTATTGGTTTCCTGTAGCGCTCCTATTTGAAGGCAGTGAACACTGTAAAGCTTGTTCTAGTGGAGTACGGACAGCTCTGTATTGGGGATATTATTTTTGGTGTCGCTATCAGATTTTAACTCTCCAGCTTCCTCAACCAATGCCGTCATGGCGTCAATAATATCGAGAAAGCTTGATAACTGCTCAGGCGTTAGGCCATTAGATAAGTTTTCTATTTTATTAATAAGCTGTTTAGTTGGTAGGCGCATAGTGTCAAAATCTCGTTGTTTTATAGCGTGAAAAACCTAAATTCAAAACATAAAGTCATGTTTCTTTGTAAGGCCTTCAAAAAACTTGCCAACATTTTTCTGACGATTCTGACGATTCTGCCGATTCTGCCGATTGATTCTCGAAACCTCTTGTTTATCAGTTTTTTAGATTTTTTCATATTTGTTTAATCTTATTTTGCGTTCGCTGCCATCTAATAAAACCGATAATAACGCCTGCTTTTACTGGTCGAAACAATGAGTAGTTTCTCCAAGTGCTGTGGTACTAGCACTGCTGTTGTGAGGCATTACGGGCAGCGAGTACGAGTTTTTACAAGTGTTAATTCGTGCTCGCCAATTTAGTTACTTCATGTAGAAGTAAAAGAAGGCGTTGAATATGAAAAAAGTAAGAATGTCACTGACAGCAGTTGTCATTGCCATCAGTGCCTGTAGTTCTGATGAAAACAATGTTAATACACCCCATGTAGTAGAAGCAGGGGAAAGGCAAATAATAGATGAAAGGTCTATGGTAGTGCTACAAGGCAATGCTAGCGATACGCAAGGTAGCGTTAGCGTTCAATGGGAGCAAATCTCGGGAGAGGCGGTTGATATCGAAGGCGCAAACACCTTAACGGCGAGCTTTCGTGCTCCATCTACTTCAGATGATGAAACCCTGGTATTTCGTCTTACCGCGACAGATGGCGAAGGAGTTAGGGCTTCTGATGATGTAAGCGTAGTGGTTAATGACCGTAGAGCATCGTTTCAGGGATAAACGAAGATGCTAACGAGCGCAGAGAGCGAGTTAACACCAACAGGGATGACGACAACGACTTTGTTGATAACAGAGAAGTGAGAACCATAGATGGCTCTTTAAACAATAACGCAAATCCACTTTGGGGCGCAGCGTTTACCCAATTAAAACGTTGGGGTGGGCCAGAATATGAAGATGGGGTTTCTACTATGCCGGGAGAAAATAGACCTAGTGCGCGCTTAATTTCCAATAATATTCAACATCGGGAAACTGGCGAAGTTATTCCCAACAATTTCGGCACGTCTGATTTTGTTTGGCAGTGGGGTCAGTTGATCGATCACGACTTCGGGTTAACTGATGGTCTTGAGGAAGTGGCAGATATCTCTGTCCCTATCGGACACCCTTTTTTTGACCCGCAAAGTACCGGTTCCGCTACTATTTTGTTCTCAAGAGCTATTTTCGATCATGATACGGGCACGTCTACTCGAAACCCGAGAGAGCAAGAAAACGAGCTTTCCGCGTGGATCGAAGTAAGCATGGTCTATGGCTCTGACGAAGAACATGCGTCAGCGATAAGGGTGGGGGAAGATAGCCCTTACTTAGCGACGAGTGAAGGTAACTTATTGCCTTTTAATACCAGCGGCCAAACCAACGGTAATGCGTTTGGTGTGGAAGACAGCGAGCTGTTTTTAGGTGGCGAAGTGCGCGCCAACGAGCAAGTTGGGCTTACCGTAATGCACACCTTGTGGGTAAGAGAACACAATCGACTTGCGGCTATATTGGAAGAGCAGTTGTCAGGAGCATCTGGCGAAGAGATCTTTCAGGCCGCTCGACGGCTGGTTATCGCTGAAATTCAGGCTATTACTTACAATGAATATCTGCCCGCGCTTATCGGAGACAACGCGCTGTCTCGCTATCAAGGCTATGACAACACTGTAGACCCTGGGCTTTATAATGCGTTTTCTATTGCAGCATTCCGTCACGGTCATTCATTGATAAATGACCAAATATTGCGGCTTGATGCACAGGGAAATACGATTGACGAAGGGAATTTATCTGTAAGAGAAGTGTTCTTTACTGCACCTAGCATTCTTACCAATGAGCAAAGTATTGAGCCTATTTTAAGGGGCCTTGCAAGTCAGTTGCACCAAGCCATCGACGTGAAAGTTACTAGGGTCTGTTGATCTTTGCTGTAC
>NZ_CACSIH010000093.1:0-27729 GCF_902705805.1 Alteromonas alvinellae
GCTAAAATATTTCTTAACTGATCGGCATTAACCAACGGGTCGCTTTTTTTGTGCCTAAGCTCAGGTGAATTACGAGTATAAAACAGAGAACTTTTTATTGGCATTGAATGTGAGGCAAGAATCTATCCAATGAAAAAAGGATTAGTGAATGCCGCTACTACCACACGGCACTCAAGTCTAAATTTTAGAAACAACCAGGGCGACTTCACCTGCACTTGCTGCTGTTGCAGTAAAGCGATAGGTGCCAGTTGAGGAGGGGGTAAATTGCAAGTTCTCTGAGCCCTGTTCACAGACTAAATAAACAGTGGAGCCTAACATTACAGGCTGCCCTTTATATTTGCCGCCACAGCTTTGTGAGGGCGTCCATTTTGCATCTGACAACCTAAAATCATAAGGTTGTCCATCGGCTATGAGTTCAACGTCTACTGTCCAGCCTGAATTTGAACGTTTGAACTTGTAACTTGGGTCAGCCTCCCACCAATTAAATACGCCTCTAAGAAACATGTTTTCGAATTGAATGCGAGGCACGTCCGGTGCTATTTCTGGAACTTTAAAACTTCCACTGCTTGAGCATGCTGAAAGTGCTATGCACATAGAAGCAATAGTTAATAACTTTTTCACAGCGTCTCCATTTATAAAAAAGCCCAACGTTAGGGCTGGGCTCTTTGTTTTTCGCGGCATAAAACCACGCTAACTCTTACTAGCCTACGACTTCGCGAGAATAGATATATCTGCGGTAGTAAGGAAAAGTTGCCTTAAAAGCGACAGTAAAGCAAGTCGGTTATTCTTAACCGCTTCGTCATCAGCCATAACCATTACGTTATCGAAGAAGTTATCGATTACATTACGTAAGGTTGCAAGCGCAGTAAGAATACGCGTGTAGTCCTGTGAAGGAACAGCAATATCAACTTCTTTCTGTGCGGCTTTCAGCTCAACGTAAAGCGCTTTTTCAGCTTCTTCGGCTAACAGTGACTCATCAATATTCACTGAGTCTGTTACTTCAACGTTCTGCTTAGCAAGGATGTTTGCAACACGCTTGTTAGCGGCAGCTAGCGCTTCGGCTTCTTCCAATGCTCTAAACTTATCTACCGCATGAACTCGGGCTAAGTAGTCAGCTGGCTTAGTAGGGCGACGAGCAGCAACGGCCTGAATAACGTCAATGGCGATAGCTTGATCTTGTAGGAGCGCAGTAAATCGACCCAATACAAAATCAACAACCTGAGATTGTGTTTCAGCATTTGTTAACTTATCGCCATACACATCGATAGCTTTGCTTATTAGCGTTTCAAGATCTAGCGGCAGTGACAGCTCAGTGACAATACGTAATACACCGATAGCTGCACGACGAAGCGCAAATGGATCTTTATCACCCTTAGGTAACTGGCCAATACCAAAAATACCCACAAGAGTATCTAGTTTGTCAGCAAGCGCGACCGACGCGCTAACACCTGAACTAGGAAGTGCATCACCAGCAAAACGCGGCATGTATTGTTCATACAGTGCTTCTGCAACAGGCGCATCTTCACCGTCGTTCAGCGCATAGTACTTACCCATAACCCCTTGAACGTCTGGGAACTCCATAACCATGTTCGACATCAAGTCGGTTTTAGCTAGAAGACCTGCTCGTGCAGCTTGTGTTTCATTCGCATCTATTTGCGACGCGATAAACGCCGATAGGGCAGATATGCGCTCAGACTTTTCTTTTAACGTACCAAGCTGTTTTTGGAACAACACGGTTTCTAAGCTTTCGAGGCGGCTTTCTAATGTCGTCTTTTTATCGCTGTTAAAGAAGAACTCAGCGTCTGCAAGACGAGGGCGGATAACCTTTTCATTGCCAGAAATAACTTGAGACGCATCGCGACTTTCAATATTCGTTACGAATAAGAAAGTGTTTGAAAGTGCATCATCGCTATCTAACAGCGGCACATATTTTTGGTCGTCTTTCATGGTATAGATAAGCGCTTCTTTCGGTACAGCTAAGAAAGACTCATCAAACCCAGCTTGAAGAACAACCGGCCACTCTACAAGTGACGCGATTTCTTCTAGTAAGTCTTCATTATAGTCTGGCTTAAGCGACAAGCTTTGCGCTGCGTCTTCAAGCTGCTGACGCACTTTATCTTTGCGCGCCTCAAAATCTGCCAGCACATATTGTTGCTCTAGGGCAGAGGCGTAATTATCAGCATGATCCAGTTCAAAGCGACCTTCGCCGTGGAATCGGTGACCCTGAACAACGCGGCCGCTTGTTAGGCCCAATACAGAAACGTTAACCACTTCGCTTCCGTAAAGCACGCAAAGGGTGTGAACCGGGCGTATAAACTGAGTGTTGTAATTACCCCAACGCATTGGCTTTGGAATAGGTAGCTTGCTTACCGCTTGGTTTATCAGCCCTTCTAGAAGCTCTGCAACTAATTGCCCTGGAACGTGGGCTTTATGAAGTAACCACTCTCCTTTGTCAGTTACAAGGCGCTCTGCGTCAGCAACGTCAATGCCGTTACCGCGAGCCCAACCTTGTGCTGCTTTAGTGGGGTTACCGTCGGCGTCAAACGCGGCTGATACTGCTGGGCCGCGTTTCTCTACTACTTTGTCAGCCTGACCTTCAGCAAGACCTGAAACATAAACGGCTAAGCGGCGAGGGGCTGCAAACCAGCTGACTGAATCAAAGCTTAAGTCAGCTTGCGTAAGCGCAGCTTCAAACTGCGTGGCGAAGGCTTCACCTAAAGACTTAAGCGCTTTTGGTGGGAGTTCTTCAGTACCTAATTCAACTAAACAATTTTCTGTACGCACGCTTATGCCTCCTTGTTACATAGTGGGAAGCCAAGTGCTTCACGTGCTTGGTAATAGCTTTCTGCACACGCTTTGGCTAGCGTTCGAACGCGAAGAATATAGCGCTGGCGTTCAGTCACTGAGATAGCATGACGAGCATCAAGCAAGTTAAATGCGTGTGACGCCTTCATAACCTGCTCATAGGCAGGAAGTGGAAGGTTGTTTTCGATAAGCTTTTTGCTTTCTGTTTCACATTCGTCGAAGGTTCTAAATAAGGCTTCAACGTTGGCGTGTTCGAAGTTATACGTCGATTGTTCTACTTCATTTTGATGGAACACATCGCCATAGGTCACTTTGCCCATAGGGCCGTCAGTCCAAACCAGGTCGTAGATACTATCTACACCTTGAACGTACATGGCGAGTCGCTCTAAGCCGTAGGTAATTTCGCCGGTAACAGGCTTACACTCTAGACCGCCTACCTGCTGGAAGTAGGTAAACTGAGTTACTTCCATACCGTTTAGCCACACTTCCCAACCTAGACCCCACGCACCAAGCGTGGGTGATTCCCAGTTGTCTTCTACGAAGCGAATGTCATGAACCAGCGGATCGAATCCTAACTCTTTCAAAGAGCCCAAGTACAACTCCTGAATATTGTCAGGTGAAGGCTTAAGCATTACTTGGAACTGATAGTAATGTTGTAAGCGGTTTGGGTTCTCACCGTAACGACCATCGGTTGGTCTACGGCACGGTTGAACATAGGCGCTACTCATTGGCTCTGGACCTAAAGAACGTAGGAACGTCATAGGGTGAAAAGTACCGGCACCCACTTCCATATCCAGAGGCTGAATAATAACGCAGCCCTGACGCGCCCAATAATCTTGAAGCGCAAGGATCAACCCTTGAAAGGTCTTAATATCGTATTTCTGCATACATCCGCTGCTTATTAGTTATCTGACTTAAAATAAAGGTGGGATAGTATACAATTTGTGAGGCATAGTATGTAGGTGTAAAGGGTGAAAAAACGTCACGAATAAAGCCAATATGCCACTTCACAACAAGGATTTAATCTTAAGCCATGCCCAATCAAACAAAAATAGAAAAAAATATGCCTTTGCATCGCTGCGGTTGGGTAAGCAGCGACCCTATTTATTTAGCGTATCATGATAACGAATGGGGTGTACCCGAACTAGATAGTCGCGCGTTGTTTGCTAAGTTATGCCTCGATGGACAACAGGCTGGTTTATCTTGGCTGACCATTTTGAAAAAACAGCAGAATTTTGAACAGGCATTCTATCAGTTCGACCCTGAGAAAATTTCGAAGATGGGCCCCGCTGATGTCGACAGACTTATGCAAGATAGCGGCATAATCAGAAACAAGCTCAAAATAGAGTCGGTTATCAAAAATGCCAAGGGTTTTTTAGCTATCGAAGCGTCGCAGCCATTCAGTGATTTTATTTGGCAATTTACAGATGGACGTACGGTCATTAATGCATGGCAAGACTTCAGGCAAGCACCCACATCAACCGATGCGTCTAAAGCAATGTCAAAAGCACTTAAAAAGCACGGATTTAATTTCGTAGGTGAAACGATTTGCTATGCTTTTATGCAAGCTGTAGGTATGGTCAATGACCACGAGGTAGGGTGTCATTGCTACGAGCGTACCTGCGAGCTCGCGATAAAGTGATATAGGCAAAGGTAACCGGGTTAAAAAAATGGCCGACTACATACTGTACTCGGCCATTTTCGATATTGATTGCATCAGTTTTTATCTTTTAAATCAGCGTAGCGCTTACTCGTTATTTAGTGGCTATAAGTGTCTCACAATACGCCTTCAGCGGTGGTAATTCGTCCAACACTTTAGATTCGTACTCCGATTCAATCTGCTCGCGAGCGATATCTTGCTTTCTTCGCTCATTCTTAGGTAGCTGTTGCCTTGCTTCTAAAATTGCAAAACCGCTTACCTCTGTGAATAGTGCATGAATGTTGGGATACTGCGCTTTAAAATCAGGCGGAGTACTTATTGGAAGCGCGTTAAGCAAGTTCACGATGCGAATTACGCCTTCTGACAAATCACATTGCTGCTGCTCCATCGCCTTAGCTATTACTATAATACTGTCGGTTATAGTGGCTACGCGCGACTGCCTTGCCGCTTCTTGTCGCTCTTTCTGTTGTTTTAACATAAACAGCAGTTTGCCTGCGTAAAAACCTAGCGCAAGAATAATTAGTAGCGCGATGCCTGAAAGTACTGCCCAAAGCATGACTCTTTCCCGTTTTTTATTAGTGCTTAAAGTCGTCGATATTAATAGCGTCTAAATCATTAAACGGATCCATATCGTCGTCTTCATCATCCTCTTCTACTATTCCTAATAGGTCACAAAGAATGCGGTGGCGTGCCATCTTCTCGTCGACATAAGCTTGTTGCTCACGGGTGAGCGGTTTATCGTCGTCAAGTTTGTCGAGTAAATCTGACAAGCGTTGATCTGCTTCAAGCGCTGCCAGTTCTTGGGCTGGTGTGGCGTACTTTTTCTTTTGAGCAGGGGTGGGCGTCACTGCTTTTACAAGCTGAATAGGCTTTTTACTGCCGTGGCGCGGATCTTTATTTTCAGCACTCTTTTTGCCCGTCACTTTTTTCTGTTCAACATTGTGGCGATTACCAGCGGGCTTACCTTTATGCTTTTTAGGGCGAGGCGAGTCTGATTTACGGTTTTCGCTTGGTTTAAAGTCAGGATCTTTACGAACGCCGATTAGGCCGACTTTACGTGATTTCTTTGAACGTGCCATAATTTCCAAATAACAAAGAGAGTGAAAAAACAGCGCTATTATAGCGCGAATTAGTGTCTACGTATTGATCTTTGGGTATGCAGTGCAAAATCAATACGGGGAACATAAAGTATTACGGGAATTTGTTTCAGCGCTTTCTCAATAGAGCGACATCGCTGGCAGGAAAAGTGACATCATAGCCATCTCGTTGTGCCAAATATTGAAAGGTTGCTTCGCTGAAAAAGCTAACGTGGGTGACGTCGTTTTTATAGTGCCAATTTGCAAACCTGGCTTTATCAAGTACGCGCTTGGTCATGATGGCAAGAACGCCACCAGAAGCTACAAGTTTGTTAAAAAGCGCCCATTCCACATGAGGGGCGTGAAAGTGTTCTATAGCCTCTGTACATGTCACTATGTCATAGCTTTGCTCAAGTACCGATAAGTTGTGTGCATAGAAGGGATCGTACATATTCATCCTAACGCCTTCTTCTTCCAGCATACTTGCTAAAACAGGCGCAGGGCCACAGCCAAAGTCTATTCCTCGGAGTTCACCAAATTTCATGTCTTTTATAAAAGGTGTAAGTGGCGTTAAAACCTTTCCTAAAAACTTTCGATACCCTTCGTCTTCAAAGCTATTCTCGTGAAGGTCATACTCCTGCTTTTCTACTTCTTTAGATGGTAAGAATTCAGGAGAAACATAAACGAGTTTGCATTGATTGCATTGGAGGTAATCGCGCTTTTTATCTGAGTGATAGTGAGATGGCGCGTTAGCGCTTTTGCATAAAGGACAGTACATAGGAAAGTGAACAATAATAAGGGGCTTAAAAAAGAAAAAGGTGATGGTTCTCACCATCACCTTACATTGTATGAGTGTCAGATGACACCTCTCCCGTTATACACTTCTATGTGTATTTTGCTTCCCTAGCCGTGCTCCCCTTATTTTTATTGTTAGCAGAGCTGTATTGTTGTTTTTGGCCCTCGTGGCTCTTTATCCCGTCTTCCATGCTGCATTTTTATTATTATTCTTGTTATTTAGCTTGTAGCTTTTCAAAGGCACCTACAAACTACGCCGTTAGATTACACGAATAATTTCAAAATACAACTTTTTCGGTAACAAATTTTTAACAACAATGTGCAAAAACGGTAATGCTTAGTGTAAGCCCGCGATATAGTTAGATAAAATCTCAATATCTTCGTCGGTTAATTTCATCGCAATATCACGCATCATGCCATTCATGTCATTGTGACGTTGGCCTGAACGGAATGCTTTCAATTGAGCTGCAGTGTAAGTTGCATGTTGACCGCTGATATCAGGGAAACCTGCTAAGCCCATGCCGTTGCCCTTAGGACCGTGACACGCGATACATGCAGTTACGCCTCGAGACTCGTCGCCACCTTGGTACAATGCACGGCCAGCTTCAACGTATTGCTCTGGTGTTTCACCCGCCTTTGGCTCTTGGCTTGAGAAATAAGCGGCTAGGTCTTTCATGTCTTGCTCTGAAAGTGGGGCAGCCATGCCGTTCATCACAGCATTGTTACGACCTTCCTCGCCACCTGTTTGAGAGGCAAGTTTAAATTCGGTTAATTGCTTAACAATGTACTTCTCATGCTGGCCAGCAATCTTAGGGTTCATGTCAATCATGCTGTTGCCATCAGGGCCATGACAGGCTGCACATACTGCAGACTTCGCTTTACCTGCCTCGGCGTCGCCTTCTGCCATAGCAGTTGCGCTTAAACCTAAAGACATACATACCAACAAACACAGTTTTTTCATAATAAATCTCTTAAATGGATCCAACGGCTCGCGTGATATACGTGATATCATGCGTATTTTACACATTTAACGCGTCAGAAAAACCTATTCCATGATAAAACTATGGTTTTTAGTTGGTTTATTCATTAAAAAACTGTAAACCGAAGGTTGTGACGCATGTGGAGGTAAGTCTAGATGTCGTATTACACCAAAGCAAAATTCTTTACGAGCGCACCTGATATTCGTCATTTAAAGAATGATACCGGAATTGAAGTAGCGTTTGCGGGCCGCTCTAATGCGGGTAAATCGAGTGCACTTAACACGTTAACTCGTCAGAAGAACTTGGCAAGAACAAGTAAAACGCCGGGGCGCACCCAGTTAATCAACGTCTTTGAATTAGAAGAAGACTTACGTTTGGTTGATTTGCCAGGTTACGGGTTTGCAAAAGTTCCTGTAGCTATGAAAAAGAAGTGGCAAGCGTCACTGGGCGAATATCTTCAAAAGCGTAAATCACTAAAAGGCTTAGTGGTATTAATGGATATTCGTCATCCTTTTAAAGATTTAGACCAAGATCTTATTCACTGGGCAGTAGCGTCAAATATTCCTGTACTTGCATTACTTACTAAGGCCGACAAACTTAAAAGCGGTAAACGTAAGGCGCAGCTGTTAATGGCGCGTGAAGCTGCGATGGCATTTATGGGCGATGTTACCGTGCAAACCTTCTCGTCATTAAATAAGCACGGGTTACCCGAATTAGAGCGTATTTTGGATACGTGGTTTGGCTTAGATAAACAAGATGAAACAGAAGAGTCTGATAGCGAAATACAGTAGCGCAATTTACCCTTACCGTTTGAGTTGATCTGACGTGCCCGATGGATTGGTATGATGGGGTGTTAGAAAAAAGAACGCCCCGCATAGAGCGAGGCGTAAACTGAGAGAAAACACATAAAAACCGTAGATATAGAGTCGTGATAAATAGAGAAGTTCAGAAAAATTAAAATAAAATTCGCTTTATTTTTTAAGTTACTGATATTTTTGGATTATTTATTTTCCGCAGATATAAAAAAACCCCGACAAAACTGTCGGGGTTAAAGCAAAGGTTTGAAAACAGCTTTCTCACCTCTGTACCCTACATGTGTAATATTACAACAAAGCACAGAAAAGGCAAGGGTATTATGTAATTAAATTACCAAATTTAATGAATATAACGCGCCTTTTAATGTAAAAACTGTAATCTAATTACCAAACTAGTGCGCTTCATCCCAGTTTTCGCCCACACCGGCCTCAACAACTAGCGGAACATTGAGGGTAGCTGCGCTTTCCATTAGCGCTGTAATAGTAGAGACATAGGTCTCAACCTTGTCTTCTTTAATCTCAAAAACCAATTCATCGTGCACCTGCATCATCATGGTCACATCATCAGATGCATTTTTTCTGATCCAGTCGTCTACCTTAATCATTGCCATCTTGATGATGTCAGCCGCTGTACCTTGCATAGGCGCATTTATCGCAGCGCGCTCTGCGCCTTTTCTACGTGCACCATTACTGGCTTTAATATCAGGCAAATAAAGTCTGCGACCAAATACGGTTTCTACATAACCTTTTTCTTTCGCGCTCTCACGTGTTGAATCCATGTACTCAAGCACGCCTGGGTAGCGCTCGAAGTAAAGATCCATATATTTTTGTGCTTCATTACGTGGGATATTAAGTTGCTTCGACAACCCAAAGGCACTCATACCGTAAATTAAGCCAAAGTTAATCGCTTTTGCACTGCGACGCTGTTCAGTGGTTACTTCATCTAGTGGCACACCAAAAACTTCCGCAGCGGTTGCTTTATGAATATCTTTACCATGCGCAAAGGCATCTAACAGACCTTTATCGCCAGAAAGGTGCGCCATAATACGCAGCTCAATTTGCGAGTAGTCGGATGCAACGAATTTATTTCCCTCTCTTGGTACAAATGCCTGACGTACGCGGCGACCTTCTTCATTGCGAATAGGGATGTTCTGTAAGTTAGGATCGGTTGAAGAAAGACGTCCTGTTGCAGTGACCGCTTGATGATAAGACGTATGCACTCGGCCCGTACGATGATTGATCATCTTTGGAAGTTTATCGGTGTAAGTGTTCTTAAGCTTGGTCAAGCCACGGTATTCCATGATCTTCTTCGGCAACGGGTACTCAAGCGCCAGCTCTTGTAGTACATCTTCAGAGGTAGACGGCGCCCCTTTAGGCGTTTTCTTTATGATCGGTAGCGACATTTTTTCGAACAAGACATGTTGAAGCTGCTTAGTAGAGCCTAAGTTGAATGGCTCGCCAGCTTCCTCATGTACTTCACTTTCAAGCTCGGCAATCCGTGTGGCAAGATCCTGGCTTTGCTGACGCAGTCTTTGGCTGTCTATCAATACACCTTCCTGTTCCATACGAGAAAGTACACAGGCTAGGGGAACCTCAACATCTATCAATAGATTTTTAAGCTCAGGAATTTCTTTCAACTTAGTCCAAATGGCGTTGTGTAAGCGAAGCGTAATGTCAGCATCTTCTGCAGCATAAGGCCCTGCTTCTTCAAGACTAATTTGATTAAACGTTAGCTGCTTTGCGCCTTTACCCGCAATCTCTTCAAAGTGAATAGTTTTATGACCAAGGTAGGCTAGGGCGAGTGAGTCCATATCATGGCGCTGCGCAGTACTGTTTAGTACATAACTCTCAAGCATGGTGTCAAAGCCTATGCCGTTTAAGGTAATGTCATAGTTCGCTAACACATTTTTGTCGTATTTTATGTGTTGACCTACTTTGATCACGGTGTCCGATTCTAAAATAGGTTTTAAGGCGTCTAATACAAATTCCCGTGATAGCTGGGCGGGTGCATCTGGATAATCGTGAGCAACAGGCACATAAGCAGCCTCACCTTCCTCTATACAAAATGAAACGCCAACTAGCTCCGCATCCATGTAGTTAAGGCTGGTTGTCTCGGTATCAAAAGCGATGAGTTCGGCTTTTTCTAGCTTCGCTACCCAAGCGTTAAAACGCGCCTCATCAAGCACGGTCTCATACTTCGACTTATCTATCTCTACCGATTCACTTTGTTCGCTCTCTTCTGCGCTATTGCTTTTTTCCTCGTTGGCGTTTGCGTTGGCACTAGAGGTATCTCCGCCGGCTACAAGCGCGCTTACTTCCGCGTGCCAGCGTTTGAACTCGTATTCGGCAAACAGATCGCGAAGTTGTTCGTTATCGGCCTGACACGGCATTAACGTCTCAACGTCGTAGTCAAGGTCAAGATCGATGCTGATAGTAGCTAGGGTATAAGAAAGCCGAGCTTGCTCTTCGTATTCCTGCATTTTAGCCGCCATCGACTTACTGCCTCTAAACGATAGATCTGCAATCTTATCCAGGTTCTTATATATGTCGTCGATACCGCCAATACCGTTTAACAAGGCTTGAGCACTTTTATCACCTACACCAGGTACACCTGGGATGTTATCGACTTTATCGCCCTTAAGCGCAAGGAAGTCGATCACAAGCTCCGGTGGAATACCAAACTTCGTATTTACACCTTCGACATCCATCAGTTGGTTTGTCATGGTGTTGATTAAGGTGACATGTTCATTTACAAGCTGCGCCATGTCTTTATCGCCGGTGCTGATAAGGGTATCAATACCTTTTTCTGTGGCGTGTTTGGCTAACGTGCCAATCACGTCATCAGCTTCTACACCCGATTCTACAATAACGGGTAAGCCCATTGCCTTGATGATAGCGTGCAACGGTTCGATCTGGCTTCTTAGCTCATCAGGCATCGGAGGACGGTTCGCTTTGTACTCTTTATAGATATCATCGCGAAAGGTCTTGCCTTTAGCATCAAAAATCACCGCCATATGTGTGGGGTTGTATTGTTTGATCAAGCTTTTAAGCATGTTCACAACACCATAAATAGCACCGGTGTCTTGGCCTTTAGAGTTAGTTAATGGTGGTAAACCGTGAAAGGCACGAAAAAGATATGACGATCCATCGACAAGAATAAATGGAGGCTTTTTAGAATCTGGCATAGATGGCGATTTTCCAATAGAGAATATGAGCGCAAGGATGCCACAGGCTAGGGCAGATCGCCATATCATGAAGGAACATTAAGGTCGATAGCGGATCACATTTCGCCTGTGGATAACTTTGTGATCTAAAATTTTGGGCACAGAGATCCGGGTGATCTTTGTCAAGTTAAAGATCACCTTTCAAATCAGAAAAAATAAGGGAATGAGACTAAGGTGTGAAAACAGCGTACCTGCTACTTACCATTCCATTTTATGTGGATAACTTGGTGTACGTTTATTTTTGGTTTAACCAAGTTGGTCAAGTAATGTAGCATAACCGTTAACATTGTATACACGTATTTATAAGAACTTTTTTTGTACACTTGTGTGTTTAATAGCCAAATTTTGAATAAGTAGATGGCATAGCGTCTAGGAGGACAATATGAAACAAGTAGCCGTTATTTTAAGTGGTAGTGGTGTGTTTGACGGGGCTGAGTTACACGAAGCGGTATTGACACTTTTAGCCATTGAGCAAGAGGGCGCGTCTTACCAATGCTTTGCTCCAAATGTAAATCAGCTGCATGTAGTGAATCATTTAACAGGTGAAGTATCAGAGGGCGAAAACCGAAATGTGTTAGTCGAATCGGCCCGTATTGCCCGAGGTGATATAAAACCTGTGACTGAGTGCGACGTAACTGCTTTTGACACACTTATTTTACCTGGTGGCTTTGGCGCTGCGAAGAACTTGTGCACGTTCGCGGTAGACGGTGAAAATTGTACATTTAACGAAGACGTGCTGACAGTGTGTAAAGCCTTCGCACAAGCTAAAAAGCCCGCTGCATATGCGTGTATTGCACCTGCGCTGGCCGCAAAAGTGTATGGCAACAAAACCAAACTGACTATTGGCAATGACGAAGCAACGGCTGGTGGAATAAATGCTTTAGGGGCAACACATGTAGAGTGCCCGGTTGATGAGGTGGTTGTTGATAATGACGCAAAGCTTGTTACTACACCTGCGTATATGCTGGCGCAAAGCATTCGTGAAGCCAATGCGAGTATTACTAAGATGGTTAAAACCGTGCTTGCTATGAAATAGAAAACTAAAAAAATAAAAGTGGTTGGTTTTTTCCTAGTGAAAAGATCAGGTACTTTTATGTGTAATTAGCCTAATGTAGTGGGGAGACAAAGGTTTCCCCTTGTTCATTATAGTCCTATAATCAAAACCCTATGCGTAACGTATAGGATTTCATCTACCTTGTTTCACGTAGATAGATTCGCTTTTTGAAACCATATCAAAAAGTACATTGTAACTAGGGCTCAGTAGTCCTTATGCGCACTATAAAAATAAAGGCATAACAAACAATGCACTACCGTGCCATCATACGAATACTTGGGTTATTAATTGCGCTTTTTAGCGTAACCATGATCCCACCCGCTATCGTGTCGTTGATTTATCAAGATGGCAGTGGCCTGCCTTTTATCCTCGCATTTATATTTTGTGTCATCGGCGGTATGGCATTGTGGTACCCCAACCGTCAGCAGAAGAATGACTTAAGAGCACGAGAAGGGTTTCTGATTGTTGCGCTGTTTTGGTCAGTACTAGCAAGCGTGGGGGCAATTCCACTTATCTTGCTAGAGCAACCAAGCATGACGGTGACCGATGCTTTCTTTGAGTCATTTTCTGGCCTGACTACAACTGGGGCTACGGTTATTGAGGGGATAGATTTTCTTCCTCACTCAGTACAGTTTTACCGTCAACAACTTCAGTGGTTAGGCGGCATGGGTATCATCGTACTCGCAGTTGCCATTTTACCTATCCTTGGAGTCGGGGGCATGCAGCTTTATCGGGCAGAAACGCCTGGCCCAGTTAAAGATAATAAAATGACTCCGCGTATTGCCGATACGGCAAAGCATTTGTGGTACATCTACCTATCCATAACCATTGCATGTTCCGGTGCATATTGGCTTGCGGGAATGAATATTTTTGATGCGATTTGCCATTCTTTCTCAACGGTTGCTATTGGTGGCTTTTCGAACCACGACGCCAGCTTAGGCTATTTTAATAGTCCTATGGTAAACGTTGTGTGTACCGTGTTTTTGCTTATTGCTGCATTGAACTTCTCTTTACACTATGCGGCGGTGAGCTCTCGTTCGGTTAAAGGCTATTTTAACGATCCAGAGTTTAAGGCGTTCTTTATCATTCAAGCCTCACTCATCGGGATTTGCTTCTTAGTTCTTACACTTTCAGGCTATTACAGTTCGGCAGAGCAGGCTTTAGACCAAGCTATGATCCAAGCGGTATCTATTAGTACCACAGCAGGGTTTGCCACAACCGATTTTTCGGTATGGCCTACATTCCTGCCCATTATGCTTATTTTTTCAAGCTTTATCGGCGGGTGCGCGAGCTCCACGGGTGGGGGCTTAAAAGTAGTACGCGTGTGCCTACTGTTTCTACAAGGCAAGCGCGAGGTTGATAGGCTAATTCACCCGAAAGCGGTATACAGCGTTAAGTTTGGCGACCGTGCCATGCCTGACAGAGTCGTTGAAGCGGTATGGGGGTTCTTTTCGGCTTATGCAGTGGTGTTTGTTATTATTATGATAGGCTTGATTGCCACGGGTTTAGATAACCTAAGCGCTTTTACCGCTACTGCGGCCATGTTGAATAACTTAGGTCCGGGGTTGGGCAGCGTAGCGGCCAACTATGCTGATGTTACTGACGCGGGCAAGTGGATACTGGTGATTGCCATGGTGTTTGGTCGACTAGAAGTCTTCTCTTTACTGGTGTTATTTTCACCCACATTCTGGCGAAGCTAATTTAAGTAGGAACCCACTTGCTAAGCCAACAGGTTTGAATTGTAAATACAAAAAACAAAGGGCGAAGATAATCGCCCTTTGCCTTTCATAACTGCATTGTTTAACAATGCTTGCGGTAAACCGTAAAAGCTAGCCGAAGAAAAATGCGCTGGGTTGGAACAGCTTTTCCACGTCGTTGATGTATTTCTTATCAACCAAGAACAAAATTACATGGTCGTTTGCTTCAATCTTGGTATCGCTGTGAGCAATAATCACCTGATCGTCTCGAACAATAGCCCCAATCGTGGTACCTGGCGGTAGTTTAATATCGCCTATTTGTTTGCCAACCACCTTAGAGGTATTTTCATCACCGTGCGCTATCGCTTCAATAGCCTCGGCAGCACCTCGTCGTAATGAGTATACGTTTACAATGTCACCGCGACGTACGTGAGTCAGTAGCGCCGAAATAGTGGCTTGTTGAGGTGAAAACGCGATGTCTATCTCACCGCCTTGCACCAAGTCCACATAAGCACTGCGCTGGATAAGCACCATGGCTTTTTGTGCACCCATACGCTTGGCCAGCATGGCTGACATGATATTCGCTTCATCGTCGTTGGTAACAGCAATAAAGGCGTCGACTTGCTCGATATTTTCTTCGCTAAGTAACTCAGGATCAGATGCGTCACCGCTGAAAACAATGGTTTTATCTAAGTTGGCAGAAAGATACTTTGCTCGTTCTGGGCTGTATTCAATAAGCTTAACGTTGTGATTGTGCTCCAGTTGTTTAGCTAAACCTGCGCCAATCAAACCACCACCGGCTATCATAATTCGCTTGTAACTTGATTCGAGCTTTTGAAGCTCACTCATTACTGCGCGAATGTGCTTGGTAGCGGCAATGAAGAATACTTCATCATCAGCCTCAATAACCGTGGTACCTAACGGGCGAATAGGACGTCCGCGTCGGTAAATGGCAGCAACCCGAGTTTCAACATTCGGCATGTGGTCTTTAAGCGCAGATAACGCGTGGCCTACTAACAAACCGCCGTAATACGCTTTTACTGCTACAAGGCTAGCTTTGCCTTCAGCAAACTCAACCACCTGAAGTGCGCCGGGGTAATCTATTAGACGTTTGATGGCCTTAGTTACCAACTGCTCAGGAGCGATAATGTGGTCAACGGGAATGTCTTGCTGTTTATATAGCTGCTCTTGGTAAATGATATACTGTTCAGAGCGCACCCGAGCGATTTTAGTGGGTGTTTTGAATAGACTGTAGGCCACCTGACAGGCCAACATGTTGCTTTCATCACTGTTGGTTACGGCTATCAACATATCAGCATCTTCCGCACCGGCCTTACGCAACACGTCAGGGTGTGAACCCACGCCTGTTACTACTTGTAAATCAAGGCGGTCTTGAAGTGCGCGCAATATAGTGGGGTCAGAGTCAATAACCGTTATTTCGTTATTCTCACCCACTAAGTTTTCAGCAAGTGTTCCGCCTACTTGGCCGGCCCCTAAAATGATGATCTTCATCGTTATTATTTTGCCTTCATATCCGTGCAGGTCTTAAACGTGTGACGTTGCACAACTATTGAACTCAGTCTGATGACTTTACCAGCCTCGCATAGTAGAAACCATCCATTTGTTGCTCACCAGGCGTTATCTGACGTCCGGGTTTGTCGACAGTCTCCGTTTTTACTAAGGGCGATAAGGTAGCGTCAGGTGTGTCGGCTAAAAACTGCTTTATTTGCGCCATGTTCTCTTTCGGCAAAATAGAACACGTTGCATATAGTAGTGTGCCACCCGGTTTTAATAGACCCCACAATGTATCTAATATGCGCCGTTGTAGCTGCGCTAGATTGTCGATGTCATTGGCTTTTCGAAGCCATCTAATATCTGGGTGACGTCGAATAACGCCAGTTGCAGAGCAGGGGGCATCCAGTAATATTCTGTCGAAGGGCTTTCCGTCCCACCAGGTCTCAGGATTAGCTGCATCACCCTGCTTAATATCGACTGTATGCTTAAGGCGAGTCATGTTTTCTTCTACGCGTTTTAGGCGTGTAGCGTCGGCATCAAGCGCTAACACGTACTCTGTATCAGGTGCACACTCAACAATGTGCCCTGTTTTTCCGCCGGGTGCGGCGCAACAATCTAAAATGCGTTCGTTCGCTTGGGGCTTTAGGTAATACGCAGCTAATTGCGCTGCCCCATCTTGTACCGCAAAGTGACCTTTTTCAAAACCAGGCAAGGCAGTAATATCTTCTCGCTTAGTCAGAATTACCGCATCAGCGTGGTTTTCACTAAGGGTATATTCAACCCCTGCTTTATCTAGCGCCTGAGTAAATGCCGCCAACGATGTTTGCAATTTGTTCACACGAAGCCAGATGGGGGCCATGGCATTCGTTTCAGTACGTACCTGCTCGGCGTCGTCACCGTAGGCGTTCTCAATTGCCTTGAATAACCACTTTGGTAAGCCGCTGTTTATAATGGCGTCGTCTACCGGTTTGTCAGCAAGGTTCTCACGCTGAAAATTACGCAATACCGCATTAACTAACCCTTTTAGCCCTGCTGCATTTAAATAAGACGCTGCAGCGACGGTTTCGCCAACGGCGGCGTGATTGCTAACGCGGGAAAAGTTAAGCTGATACAAACCAAGAAGAATGAGGTGTTCAATAACCTTTTTATTTCCCTTTAAGGGTCTATCAAGCAAAGAGCGCAGCCAATACTGTAAAAGGGGAAGTCGACGCATTACCCCTAACGACATCTCCTGAATCCATGCGTTGTCTTTAGCGTTATGTCTGCGCTGAACGCGTTCTAGGCATTCTCGAGATGACTTGCCTTGCTCTAAAATTTGATAAATAACCCACGCGCAATCTGCGCGCAGGTTCTTTTGTTTGGGAAGGGGTAATGGTTTCACGTTTAGTCCGCTTGTGTCAGACAACGGCCCACTTCAAACCACGTTTGGCGAGCATTGATAACGTCTGACGCTGGAAGCGCCTTTTTACCTGGAATTTGAAGTGATGTAATGCAAAGCGCATCGCGCCCTGTAGCGATAGTAATGCCTTCTTTATTGGCATTGATTACCGTACCTGGCGTTACATCTTTATTTAACGGAACAACGTTAGCAGACCATATCTTTACATTCTGATCTTCGACCTGCATCCACGCTACAGGCCAAGGATTGAAGGCGCGGATATTACGCGCTATTTGTTCTGCATCGTCTGCCCAATTAATAAGGGCTTCTTCTTTTGATAGTTTTTTCGCGTAGGTCGCTTGAGAATCATCTTGTTTGGTGGGTGTGTAACGATCAAATTCATTAACGACCTCGACCAACGCTTGTGGTCCCAGCTCTGCGAGTTTCTCGTACAACGTTGCGCTGCTATCTTCAGGTGTAATAGGTAATGTTGCAATGTGCAGCATATCACCCGTGTCTAAGCCTTCATCCATTTGCATTATGGTAACGCCTGTCTCAGCGTCGCCAGCCCAGATAGCGCGTTGTATTGGAGCTGCGCCTCGCCACTTGGGCAAAATAGAGCCGTGCACGTTAATGCAACCTAGCTTAGGTGCATTTAACACAGCTGTAGGCAGTATCAGGCCATACGCAACCACCACCATTAAATCAGCATTGAGCGAGGCCAATTCTTCTTGGGCCTCTGCCGCTTTTAGCGATTGTGGCTGATACACAGGAATGGCATATTCTTCAGCGAGCACTTTAACGGGACTGGCAGTAAGCTTTTTACCTCGCCCAGCGGGTCTATCAGGCTGAGTGTAAACAGCAATAACCTCGTGCTCGCTCTCTATCAACGCTGATAGATGTTTAGCTGCAAAATCCGGAGTACCGGCAAAAATCACTTTCAATGGAGTTGTCACGTTATTCCTTAGGCTTTTGCAGCAAGACGCGCTTCTTTCTCAAGCTTTTTACGAATACGCTGGCGCTTAAGCGGTGAAAGGTAATCAATAAACAATTTACCTTTTAAATGGTCGAGCTCGTGCTGGATACAAATCGCTAACAAACCTTCTGCATCCAACTCAAAGCTTTCGCCGTTTTGATCTAGCGCTTTTACGGTAATTGCTTCGGCACGCTCAACTTTCGCGTAATTACCAGGCACTGATAAACAGCCTTCTTCGCTAATCGTGGAGCCGTCTTTACGAATGATTTCAGGGTTAATAAATACGCGTGGCTCGTTTTGATCTTCCGATACGTCCATTACAACAACTTGAACGTGTCGGTTAACTTGCGTTGCAGCAAGGCCAATACCGTTCTCGTCTTTCATGGTTTCGAACATGTCCGATACCAACTGTTTAATTTCGTCGTTAACCTCTTCAACCGGCTTAGCTACCGTGCGAAGACGTTCATCAGGAAAACTTAATACGTCTAAAATTGCCATTTCTCGCTTACATCACCTTTTCGCTGTATAAATTCATATACGATCTAATTGCCAGCACACTTTACAGTGCTCATTAAGTTACTATTCTAACGTATATCGGGTGGTTTCGTGCAGTTTTTTGCCTAAACCCTATAAGAATACGTACTTCTGCCGATATAGTGCTATTGTCTGAAAAATCAACAATAAATGACAGCGAATAATTTGCAGGTGGTTAATTTGAAAAAGCGATTAATTTACGCGCGTCGCGCAACAACACTTATCCTTGGAGTGCTTTTATCGTTGCCTGCGTTCGCACTTCAATTAAAAGATAGTGCGCCTGAAACTTATACTGTGAAGCGTGGTGACACGCTTTGGGAAATTGCGAGCATTTTTCTAAACGAGCCTTGGCTATGGCCAGAGCTGTGGCGAACTAACACGCAAATCGATAATCCTCATCTTATCTATCCCGGCGATGTTATTGTCGTAGGTTATATTAATGGTCAGCCTGTCTTAAGCGTTAAAAGAGATAAGCTCGCCTACAACTTGTCACCTTCAACCGATAAGCGAATTAAGTCAAAACCTGTCGACGTACTGTCCTGGATAACTATTTCTCCCTTTATAAGACATCATATGCTAATAGACGAGGGGAGCTACTCAGCATTACCCAGGCTTCTAGGTAATCAAGACGGAAATGTAAGATTCGCATCAGATGACTTTGTGCTAAGCCAGCAACAATTCAGTACCGACGACCAGTACAGAGTGATAAGAAAGCACGCTACTATCAAAAATCTTGAAGGCGAGACGTTGGGCATTCAGGTTACGCATGTGTCTAACGCTTCTCTAGTAGAAAAAGACCAAGCAGACGATACCATGTTGCTTTTTATTGACGATGCCAATCAAGAAGCAAAGCGCGGCGATAAACTTATGGCTGGTGGTTTTTCCCACCCTGAAGATTTTGAGCTTATTCCAGCGACTTCACAAAGAGGGGCTGTGGTGGGTGACTTGCACGACCATGATTTGCTCGGCAAGTACGACGTTGTCATTCTTGATTTAGGCTCTATGGATGTGGCGCCAGGCACCGTTTTAGGTGTGTACGCGCAAGGTCCAGCAATTATTGACGAAGATAGCCCACGCTATATTGATGAGCCCGGTGCTAAAAGTGGTGGTGAATGGTTTATCGATACAGTAGCGCAGCCTGCGCTTAAAGTAGGCGAAGTGATTGTGTTTAAAACATTTGATGCGGCAAGTTACGGATTAATAACGCGAGCGAACAGAGGGATTAAGCGCGGCTTTATTGTCGCTAAGCCTTAAATGCTTAACGTTTCATTGTCGCTCTAAAAGGAGCGACAATGAACAAGCAAACTTCTCATATAGACGGCGACCTCTCTGCATGGTTAGCACTGGCCTCTGCGCAACGTGTTTCTCCTAAAACCTGGTTACAGGCAATCAAACATTATCAACTATCTCCCGCTGAGTTAGCCGGTAACACATCATCACTTCCCGACACTGTAAAACAGCTTACATGTCAAATATCAAAACCTTTAGTTGATGCAGCTTTTACGTGGAAACAGGGGAGTAACAATAGACATATTATTACCTATTCGTCTTCATACTATCCTCAATCGCTCAAGCAGTTAGACAGCCCACCTCTTGTAATATTGGCAACAGGAGATTGTGCTTTATTGCAAAGTCCACAAATAGCAATTGTAGGTAGTAGAAGATCTAGCTTTCAGGGGAGGCGTATAGCAAGCGACATTGCGTTTGGGTTGTCAGAAAACGGCATTGTGGTGACTAGCGGGCTCGCTATGGGCATTGATAGTGCTGCACACCAAGGCGCGCTGTCTGGTAGTACTGGAACCATTGCAGTAATGGGTACGGGACCTGAAAAGGTATATCCAGCTAAAAATAATAAGCTCTATGAAGCTATTAATAATGACGGAGGTGTCACCGTCACAGAGTTTTTTCCAGGTCAGGGACCCAAGCCTTGGCATTTTCCCAGGCGAAATCGAATTATCGCAGCGTTGTCCCTTGGAACCTTAGTGGTAGAGGCAAAAATTAAGAGTGGCACCTTGATAACTGCGAATTTGGCCGCAGATATGGGGCGGGAAGTATTCGCTGTGCCAGGCAATATCGCTAATGCTTACGCTGAAGGTTGCCACTGGTTAATCCAACAGGGCGCGAAATTAGTAACGAATATAAGCGATATTCTAGATGAAGTTGGCGTTCAGCCTGAGCAAAAAGGCTTGAGTGTTGACGAGCAAAACGAAAAAAGTACAGCGAATAGCTTGGCAACCGATAAATTATTAGCTAGTGTGGATTATGACATCACCGCTATTGATGTTATAGCCCAGCGCAATGCCTTATCTGTATCGCAAGCAATGGCATCATTATTAGAATATGAGTTGCGTGGTTTAGTGGCCGCTGTCCCTGGTGGTTACGTTAAATTGAGGGGAAAATAATATGTTCGATATCCTCATGTATCTGTTTGAAAACTTCATTCACAGTGAAACGGAAATTCGTGTTGACCAAGACGAGTTAACGGAAGAGCTTGTGCGCGCAGGATTTCATCACGATGAGATTTATAAAGCCCTCGCATGGTTAGAAAAGTTAGCGGCACTGCAAGAGACGGATATCAAACCGTACTTTTGTAAAGGCATTAGCACTAGCTTAAGCCGTATTTACACGCATGAAGAACAAATGCGTTTAGATGTGGAATGTCGCGGTTTTCTTATGTTCTTAGAGCAGGTCAATGTGTTGGATGCCTCCACACGCGAAATGGTTATAGATCGTGTTATGGAAATTGATTCCAATGAGTTTTGCTTGGAAGACCTGAAGTGGGTTGTGCTAATGGTACTATTCAACGTACCTGGCAAAGAGAAAGCCTACGCACAAATGGAAGATCTTTTGTTCGAAGAGCCAGATGGTGTTCTGCATTAATGCAGTTGTAGTCACTGGTATTTGAATCTTTACTTAAAAATGCGCTGTAAAATTACAGCGCATTTAAGGCCTTAACGTCCAATACATGTCTAAAATAGACCATTCACTCTTTTCAGCGCACGAGCATGCTCTTGATGATAATTTCGGAGATTGCCCCGAGTGCGGTAAACCTCTTCATATAAAGAACAGTAAATCCGGCCCTTTTATCGGGTGTACGGGCTATCCGGAATGTAGCTTTAGTAAGCCACTTCACGATAAACAAACCACCATACTGAAAACCTTAGACGGTGTAGCCTGCCCAGAGTGCGCATCCGACTTAGCCATAAAGAAGGGGCGGTTTGGCATGTTTATCGGATGCACTAATTTTCCTTCATGCCATCACATAGAGCCCATTAAAGAAAAAGAAGACACTTTGGTGGATTGTCCAAAGTGTAAGAAAGGACACCTAATCTCGCGTACTAACAAATACGGCAAACAGTTTTTTGCGTGCAACCATTATCCACAATGTCGATATGTGCTAAATTTCACGCCGGTAAATGAAAGCTGCCCAGACTGCGGTTGGGGAGTATTGATAGATAAAAAGGGGCAGTTACAGTGTCCTCAGCCAGCTTGCGGCTATAAAAAGTAACTATACGAAGAGATTAAAACCATGTCTGATATCCAAAATGGGAACGTAAACACGTTTACCCCCGTTGAGGCTAACTCACCTGAAGTAGACCCTGTTGTTGCCGCATTCCAAGCTGGCAGTTTAATCGTTTATCCAACCGAAGCGGTAATGGGCATCGGATGTGACCCCGACAATGAAGCCGCAGTAAATGCGCTGTTAGAGATAAAACAGCGACCGGTAGAAAAAGGCGTGATCTTGATTGCTGCGAATTACAGTCAGCTACTGCCTTATGTAAACGACAATGCCATTCGCCCAGATAGACGCACTGATATTTTTTCGAGCTGGCCAGGCCCTAATACCTGGCTATTACCTAAGTCGTCATCTGCGCCAGTTTGGTTAACCGGCAAGCATAGTAAAATAGCGGTGCGCGTAACTAACCACCCAGTGGTAGTGGAGCTGTGTAATAAGCTAGGAAAACCAATAGTTTCTACAAGCGCTAACCTGACCGGCCAACCGCCGGCCACGACCACTGAAGAAGCAAAAAACGTATTCGCTGATTCTGTATTCTACGTCGAAGGGGAAGTAGGCGGTGCAACTAAACCCAGCACCATTCGAGATGGCGACACAGCAGAGGTAATAAGAGCATGACATCAGCAGGATTACTGGACGGTAAAAACGCCGCTGAAGTAATAGAACAAGTAAAAAGTTATCTACTGGGGTTGCAAGACACTATTTGCCAAACCCTTGAACTTGCCGACGGTAAGGGCCAGTTTGTCGAAGACAGTTGGCAGCGTGAAGAAGGTGGCGGTGGCCGTTCTCGAGTACTAAAAAATGGTGCAGTGATTGAACAAGGTGGCGTTAACTTTTCCCATGTGTTTGGCAGTCAAATGCCGGCATCAGCAACGGCTAATCGGCCTGAATTAGCAGGAAGAAACTTTCAGGCTATGGGTGTTTCACTCGTTATTCATCCACATAACCCGTATATCCCAACGTCACACGCTAATGTTCGCTTTTTTATTGCAGAAAAAGAGGGCGAGGCACCTATTTGGTGGTTTGGCGGTGGCTTCGACTTAACGCCATTTTATCCGTTTAAAGATGACGTTGTACATTGGCATGATACCGCTAAAAAATTATGTAAGCCGTTTGGCGATGATGTCTACCCTAAGTACAAAAAGTGGTGCGACGACTACTTTTACTTAAAGCATCGCAATGAAACTCGCGGAGTGGGCGGTTTATTCTTCGACGACCTGAATGAATGGGGCTTTGAACAGTCATTTGCATTCATGCAGGCTGTTGGTAATGGCTTCATCGATGCTTACGTTCCTATTGTTGAACGTCGTAAGCAAACCGATTTCGGCGAAAGAGAGCGTGATTTCCAACTTTATCGCCGGGGCCGCTACGTTGAGTTTAACCTTGTATTCGACCGGGGCACTTTATTTGGACTGCAAACCGGCGGACGTACGGAATCAATTCTAATGTCGATGCCGCCGCTAGCGCGTTGGGAGTACTGTTACACGCCTGCACCGGGTAGCGCCGAGGCCAAGCTGACAGACTGGTTAAAACCTACTGATTGGTGATCAATTGTTAAATAAGGCTGCGCTTAAATCCTTAAGTGTGCCGCCGATAGCAGCTTTCATCTTTAATGACTAAAAAACGCCTTATTAACGTTAATGCGGCGTTTTTTTTGATCTACATCAAGGTGGAATATCATCTGCGTTTCAGTGAGTTATCAAACTTGCGCTGGATCAATGTTTCTCTTAACCACAGGCGTAAAGTAGCGCCATCTTAGTTAAACACAAAAGAGACACATCATGCGCAAACACTTTTTATCTGCATCTGCACTTTGCCTTACACTTGCTGCACTCTCACCTTTAGCTAGCGCTCACCAGCAGGGCGACTGGATTGTTCGTGGCGGTCTTACGACCGTTGCTCCTGACGAATCGACGTCTAACATCGTCGCGGGTGGAACTGATCTTGGCGTGGCCCTTAATATCGATAACGATACTCAGCTAGGTTTAAATGTAGCGTACTTTATTACTGACAATATTAATATTGAGCTGCTTGCCGCAACGCCGTTTAAGCACGACGTTAATTTTTCTGTTGCTGATCCGTTAGGGACGGGTAACCAGCTTGGTGAAGTCACGCATCTTCCTCCTACGCTTACCGCAAACTACTATTTTAATGATGCCAGCTCTGCGTTTCAGCCGTACATTGGTGCAGGTATCAACTATACCTTTATATTTGATGAAGAGTTTACAGGTGCGAATGAAACAGCTGGCTTAAGCGACCTTTCGCTTGATAATTCATTTGGCTTGTCAGCACAGGTGGGAATGGATTACCAAATTGATACCAAATGGCATGTCAATGCATCGGTTCGATTCATTGATATAGATACCGAAGCAACCTTCAAAGTGGGTGATGCTGCTGGAAAGGTAAGTGATATTGAAATAGATCCTTGGGTGTATACCTTATCGGTGGGTTACACATTCTAATTATTAGTTCTACGCCTTATTAACTATTAGGCTTTCACAATTGCACTACTTTATGCGCCATAAAGAGCGTAGACAGTAACAGGGGAGTTGCGCGTTAAAAGGTTAATCCTTTCAACGCGCTTTTTTATTTTGTATTCACCATGTGATTGGCGAGTTGATCAAGTGCGTCTATCAACTGTTGAGCTAAGGCGATATCTTCAACCGTTTTAAACATGGCTTTTCGCATGCAATACATCCACTGAGCTTTTAACTCCGGTGTTACGGTATAAGGTAGGTGGCGTGCACGCAGACGCGGGTGGCCATACTGCTGCTGGTAATCATCAGGACCACCAAGCCATAAACTTAAATATAGAAAGAACACGTGGCGAATTCTGTCTAATGGCTGGGGGTGAATAGCTAGCAATTCATTGGCGAGTGGATCGGTTTCCATTATGTCGTAAAACGTATTTGCTAATTCCCGTACTTTCTCCTCTCCACCTATACGTTCATATGGTGTACTCTGCGAAGCACGATTATCGCTTTTCTTCTTTATATTAAATAAGTCTCGTATTCCCATGAAAAAATTCGCTGTATTCGGAAATCCTATTGCACAGAGTTTATCACCAACTATCCATCAAATGTTTGCTGAACAAGTGGGAGAAAAGATTTCTTATGAAAAGATACTTGCGCCAGTAGATGGTTTTGTAGATGCCGCCAACGCGTTTTTAGCTCAGGAAGGCGCGGTAGGTTGTAACGTCACTATGCCTTTTAAGCTTGATGCATTCAACTTGGCAAAGGTAGATGACCAAGCAGCCAAAGATGCACAAGCTGTTAATACGCTAATGAATGGTGACAGCGGTGAAGTGTGGGGATACAACACTGATGGTGTAGGGCTGGTAAACGACTTGCTTAACAGCGGTGTGGAAATTAAGGGTAAGCGCGTGTTGCTTATTGGTGCCGGCGGCGCAGCCCGTGGCGTAATCTCCCCGTTAATAAAAGCAGGGGCCGCTTCTTTAACCATTGCAAATAGAACCAAAGCAAAAGCTGAGGAAGTAGTAAATGCTGCCTCTAACGCTAAAGTGCAGGTGGTCGCGCTTGAGGATATCGCAGATGTTGCGCCTCATATTATTATTAATTCAACAGCCGCCAGTTTAAGCAATGAATTGCCGTGCCGTTTAAATGATGGTGTTTTACAAAATTGTGAAGTGGTGTATGACATGGTTTATAAAAACTCACCCACGCGCTTTATGAGAGATGCGGCCGAACTTGGTGTTAAGACACAAATCGATGGATTAGGGATGCTGGTTGAGCAAGCGGCTGAAGCATTCTACATATGGACACAAAAGCGCCCCGATACTTCAGATATTGTAAAACGTGTCAGGGCTATCGTTGAGCAAGGTGAGAAGCGAAACTAGTTCGCTTCTTCAAGGTACTCATCTTTCAATACAACATAGTTAACGGCAGACTGTTTCAGGAATGCCATTTCAGCGTCGTTGAGCGGTCTTTTCTTTTGCATGGGGTTTCCCACGTAAAGAAATCCGCTTTCTAACCGTTTGTTTGGCGGTACTAATGTACCTGCACCAATAAATACATCATCTTCAACAACAACGCCATCCATTACAATAGCGCCCATGCCTACTAGAATTCGATTACCCAACTGGCAGCCGTGCAGCATACACTTGTGCCCAACGGTAACGTCCTCACCAATAATAAGTGGGAAGCCGTTGGGGTTTTTCTCAGATTTACGGGTAACGTGTAAAACACTGCCATCTTGAATATTAGAACGGGCACCAATACGAATTTTGTTTACGTCGCCACGAGCTGCAACCAGCGGCCAAATACTCGCATCATCTTCTAAAACTACATCACCGACGATTCTTGCCGAGCCATCAACATAGACATTCTTTCCTAATGTAGGAGAAACACCTTTAAAACTGATTACAGGTTGTGCCATAGAACTCTCTTTAAGCGAAATTATGCAGGACATGGTAAGCCTTTTTTAAAGAAATGCATAAAACACATTAACACTTGATGATTAATCTTGTTATCGATAGCTAGCTTCAATCTTTTAAAGCGACAATGCTGATATACTATAGAAAAAATCAAAATGCTATTTCTACGGAGAGTTCATGTCAAAGCGCTATGTACTATTTGCGGCACTGCCTTATTCCTATTCAATATTGCGACCTATTCAATCTGAGATAAGAAAGCGTGGTGGTGAAGTAGCGTGGTATCTGGAGCATAGCTGTGAAGACTTGTTACTTGCCGATGAGAAAAGATTAGCAACAGTTGAAGAGCTTGTTGAGTTCAATCCCGATGCGACTTTGACTCCCGGTAATTACATTTATCATTTTATTCCTGGTATTAAGGTAGGCGTATTTCATGGCTACTTTATTGGTAAGCGTGGCGAACAGACCTATCAAGAAGATTCCCATTTCCGCATTCGCGGGTGGTTTGACTTAATTTGTACACAAGGACCAAGCAGTACAGCACCCTATAAAATTCTAGAACAGCAGCATGGTAGCTTTAAGGCTTATGAAACAGGATGGTGCAAGGTCGATACCTATATAAAAGGAAAACGCCCGCCGGCATCAAATCCTCCAACAATACTTTACGGAACAACGTTTACTAAAGGTATTAGTTCGGCCGAGTCGGTTTTTGAAACTATCGAGAAATTAGCTAAAGAAAGAGATTGGAACTGGATCCTTACATTTCATCCTAAACTGCACGGCTCCGAAATTGTGGAACGTTATAAACAATTAGCTGCGTCTATAGATAACGTTAAATATCTACATAACGTTGACTTAGACAGTGTGAACGAAGCAAGTGTGCTTCTTTGCGATAGTTCATCCATCATTCTAGAATTTATGATGCAAGAAAAACCGGTGGTGACGTTCCGCAATACTAATCCAGGTCCTCATCTAATAGACGTGACAGAAACAAGTGAAATTGAAGCGGCTATAGATTACGCGCTTACGAAGCCTATTGAAGTAATTGATGCAATAAATGCTTATGTAGATCTCCATGAGAAATACAGGGATGGTCGTAATAGCGAGCGCGTTTTAGACGCTATTGATGACTTTATTCTCAAATACAAAGGAAAGCTAAAGCCGCATAAGCCTGGAATATGGCGTAAATTTCAGATGAGAAAGAAGACGGGATACTGGAAATAGGGTGTTTTTGCTGAATAAACGAGCATTCAAAACGAATATGACACTTTTTTTAAAATAAGTGTTGACGTGAGCGCTCATTTCCCTAAAAT
>NZ_CACSIH010000094.1:0-420 GCF_902705805.1 Alteromonas alvinellae
CGTTATTGGAAAGTTATACACTTTGATGAAACCTAAACATTGGAAGTTAATGAGAAAGCTATCAATTGCTTATGTCGCAGCAGTTGCAGCTTTACTTTTAATTGAAATATTCGTATTCACCTTCGTGGACTACGGTCATAAACCGTCTAATTTTGTAGGTTGTTACGCCTATGACGCAATGCTTGTAGGGTTTAAATGTGTTGGGATACCAGCGTCTGAGTTCTTTTCTTTCGCTTTAAACTTTCCGCTTTATCACGTGTACATGCCGTTCTTCGTTTTATGGAATCCGCTTTTAGCTTTTGCGGCTATTGCAATGTATTCGCCAGTGGTTATGCTGCTTGTATCCAGTAACAAGGTTTAATCGGCACGTGTATAACAAAAAAATCAAGTTCGCCCGCTGCGCGGGCTGGGACGCAAACA
>NZ_CACSIH010000095.1:0-356 GCF_902705805.1 Alteromonas alvinellae
GGGCGGTTATTGTTTGTGGAGTAAACGGTTAGAAAAAGGCACCTTCGCCAAAGTCACTGACGGTACAGCAAAAACACCATTAAACAGTGCTCAGTTACAGTGTTTGATTGATGGCATTTACTGGCAAAAAGACAAACAAAACAGGCGATTTAATTGACTGATTTTGTTATAATTTACGCCATGAAAACACATTCTATTAGTCACCTTTCACCGTCTGAAATTGAGGCTGCCTTTGCTCATCAAGCTGAGGAGATTGCGCAACTCAAGCATCAACTGGACTGGCTTAAACGCCAGTTGTTCGGGCGTAAGTCTGAAAAAGTGTTAGTGGATAATCCGGCGCAGAGCAGTTTGTTTGA
>NZ_CACSIH010000096.1:0-16923 GCF_902705805.1 Alteromonas alvinellae
AGGCGACAACTACCTTGAAAAACGCCGAAACCGTACGCATCAAGCGTTGGAGCAGGTGCTACATTCGGTAAGTTAGGCTCGCTTGGCACCCAGCCTTCACCGTTATTAAAGTGAGAGAATATCGCCGTTCTGCTGGTAAGTTCAGTCACTTCGCTGTCGGTAAGAATGTGGGCAAACTGACGGCTTGAAAGATCAAGCGGGTTACCCTGCATATCCATGCTGCCGTATTCACGCCATCCAGCTGCTGCGGTTGCAGGGCTAGGGTTTGGTGCAGGTTGGTCGCGTACTCCTTCGCCCGCCCAGCCGATAGTGGCAATGTGGGTGTCGAAACGGTTATTAATAAGCGTAATATTGTCGAAGTAGCTAGTGCTGCCGCCACTTCTTGCAATATACGTAGAGTCGTCGAGTACACCGTTACCAATAGGGCCTGGGCCATTGGTGAAGCTGCTGTTTAAGAAGATAAACCCTTTATAAGAAATATCAGGTACGCGAGCTTGTAGAATGTAGCCGCCCGCTGTGTCTTCGTCAGGGTTACCATTTTTAGAGTCGCCAATGGTGCGAATTTCGCTGTTTTCAAACAGTGCGGTATTTACGTAACCCCAAATGAAATCAACGTTGCCGGCAATCAATGAGTTGTAGAACCAACTAAAGCCTTTTAACAGCAGCGTATCTTGTTCGCTCACAAAGTTCATATCAACGGCAGTTAGACGACCTGAATCACTGTTAAAGTAAATCGTCTCAGCTTGGTTAGAGTAGTCGTTGCTTCTGATGTGTGAGTTTTTCAAAGTGAAGTTCGTTAGCGTCAGGTTATCTACGCCTTCCACTAAAAATACACTTCTTCCACCTGATGGA
This sequence comes from Alteromonas alvinellae, assembly GCF_902705805.1. Classification (NCBI taxonomy): domain Bacteria; kingdom Pseudomonadati; phylum Pseudomonadota; class Gammaproteobacteria; order Alteromonadales; family Alteromonadaceae; genus Alteromonas; species Alteromonas alvinellae. The sequence continues at coordinate 853 of NZ_CACSIH010000096.1, forward strand.
GTGCCCGCCGCAGGTGCTTCGCTCTTGCCGCTACCGCTGTTAAAGCTTTCAAAGTTATCGTAGTACACTACGGTATTGTCTCGGCTCTCGCCTTGAAGCGTGACATTGTTGTTACCGCGAAGGAACAGCATTTCCTGATATTCGCCGTCACGAATCGTAATGCGAGATGGCGTATCGCTGCTTACGTTTTGCATCACGTAATTAAGCGCACCTTGCACCGTGCGGAAATCCGCTTCGCCGTCATCATCTACGGTAACATTCGCGCCAGAAGGTGCAGCGGCTCTTGTTGCAAAGCGCCAGTTCGCACTCTTGCCAATACCACTAAAGCTTTCACCATTTAGCGTTGCGCCGGTTACCGCACCATCGCTAATGGCCACGTAATACGACTGACCATATTGAAGGGCGTTTGTATGAGGCTTAATCACCAATGTGTTGCCTACAACTGATGCGGGGCGGTAAGCCACTTTGCGCTGTCTGTCTTGGCCTTCAAAGCCAATAAAGTCTTCATCAGCTGCAATATTGATTACGTCTACCAGGGTGTCGTCTGTCGCATTGTAAATGCGCACTTCACCGCTACTTCCTAAGGTGGGTTCGCTGTCGAAGGTTAACGAGAGTAGGGTATCGGTATACGCATTGTTATTGCCCGAATACGGTGTGGTGTCTGGGAATAAGTCGCCATAGGTGGCGGTAGGCATGGTAAAGCCTTCGCCAACATTAACGGCAATGTGTTTGCTTAACGTAGGGTCAGAGCCAGAGGTAAAAGTTACTATTGCGCTGCCGGCTGCGCGAGGGGTAATAGTAACTTGTGGGCCTTGCTGCTCTACGCTGACCACACTCGCATCACTGCTGGTTACGGTAAATGTGTCTTCAGTTATACCGTCGTTTTGTACTGCGGTAACGTAAACGAATAACGGATCGCTACTGGTGGTGGTTTCCCACTCTGTTTCTTTGAAATCCAGAGTAAGTTGAACTGGTTTAACTGCGGGGTCACCCACTTTTAAATCGTCCAGCTCGAACGAACGGTTATTAGTGAAAAGGCCAATCAGTCCCGCTGCGCTATAGGTTGTATCTTCTGCTGTACCCATGTTCTCGCCGTCTAAATAAACGGTGAGTTTCTCGTTTTCCATTTCAAAACGTACGCGGTACCACGTGCCGTCTGTACCGTCTTTTTCACCCAGTACAATAGGTGACTTAGCTTGTACAGGGCGAGAAATACTACCTTCGGTACTTACCGCTACTTCCACTTGTGTACTGCTTGACGAGTTTTGTACATTCAAACCTCCGCCGTACCAGTTTCCAGCGCTATCATAACGACCTAGAAGGAAGATCTGTTTGTTTCGCGTGGTGCTGTTTTGTCTTGGACGAATGCGCGCTTCAACAAAGTAATTTCCATTTTCTGGCAGGTTGCTAAGTGCCGACTCTTTAACCAAGAAAATTTCGCCACCTTCACCGCCAGCGGTGTAGCGCATCACTTTGTTGCCGTCGTCTTCTACAATATCAAACGTGCCTTGTGGGCCGTTTGAGCCTGCGTCGTCTGAGATAAGCGTGAAGTTATCTAAAGAGCCCGATGCAAAGTCGTCACAGAAGTAAAGCTGTGGTTCATTTTCACAGCTAAACTTGCTGTCATCTGGCGCTTCACCCACATACGATATAACAAAGTTATCGATAACCACTTTGCCGCCACTTTCAGTACGAAGCTGTAGGAACGAGGTGGGTGTACCAATAAATCCTTCGATAGTTAGGCGTTGTCCCGGCACAAGGTTATTAACCAGTTCGCTGTAGAATTTAGAGTCGCCACCATGTATCGATTTACTACTGCTGCTGGTGTTGTTATCTACATAAATCTGGAAGTTGTTGTCGCCTTCACTGTCTTCAACGGCAATGATGTCCATACTAATGGTATATTCACGGCTTAAATCTAATACACCCGTGGTTACAGTGTCATCAGCGGTTGTGTCTGTATCAGGGGTACTGTTGCCCATGGTAAAGCGTGCACTGTCGATGGCTAATTGGCCTTCGGAGATCACTAAACCTGAACCGCCGCCCGTTACGCTATAAAACGGCGTGGCACCACCATCAGTTGATTTGTATTCAGGGCTGAAGAAGGTGTCAGCGTCTGTTTCAAACGTCTCCTCTAACAGGGTGTTTTCATCAATATATTCAATGCGAATATTGTCGATGACCACAATAGAGCCACTTTCCGTTCTAAATTGAAGGTACGAGTTAGGCGTTGCTATCTGTCCTTCTACTGTCATGGTGGTTCCCGGTACTAAATCGAGCACAGGCTCATTAAAGAAGCGGGAATCTGAACCTAGGTGTGAGTTGGCGCTGCCAGATGTATTGTTATCCACGTAAATCTGGAATTTGTTGTCGCCTTCGGAATCTTCAGCAGAAATAACATCAAAGATAACCTTGTAAGGACGGCTCAAATCTAGCGCACCGGTGGATGATGTATCGTCAGATGAGCTTTGGGTATCTGGCTCAGTATTACCAAGGGTAAAGCGCCCGCCGTCAAGCTGAATACCAGTGTCAATTTGCGTTACCGAGCCACCGGTAATCGTAAACATGGCAACTTGCTCACCCGCTGCATTTTCAATCGCGGCAAAGTTTGTCGAGAAAATATCCTCGCTTTCACCTGCAAAGGTATAGGAAAGCGGCAGCGGTACACTTGGAATAACTTCTGGCTCTTCAGGTTCGGTAGGCTCAGGCTCAACCGGAGGCACTGGGTCAACTGCGTCAGCTACCGTCTCAATTTTTAAGTTATCGATAGTGATAGTGGCACTAGAGTCTGTGCGCAATTGGAAGAAGCTATTAGTTACCGAGCTATCGAGAATTTTAGCGTCAGGTGCACTAGGATCGCCGCCACCAATATCGTCACCTGGCTCATAGGTATAAGTAAATCGCGTGCCGGGTACCATCGTGCCGTCTGCTAACCCTATGCTCACGAACTTAGAAGCAGCACCGTGTACAGAGTTATCTTGCCCTGTGGTGTTGTTATCTACATAAAGGCTGAACGTACCGCCGCCATTATGAGAAATAACGTCGAAGCTAATGGTAAAACCTTCGCTAAGATTATAAATACCCATGCCTACCGTATCTGATGCCGACGTATTGGCACCTGGGTTGACCGCAGCGTTACCAATACTGAATCGATCGCCTTCAAGGGTAAGCTGACCTGTGGTGGCGTCGACTAGCGGGCTGCCACCTGTTACATAATAAAGCGCACCGGCGTCTGGCTCTTCACTTAAACGCTTGTACGACGATGAGAAAAACGTATCGGTGTCGGTATCGAAGTTTTCTTCAAGCGCCGCCTGGATAGAGTTCGCGGCTTCTTCTAACTTTGCCAGTTCAACATCTGCTTGTTCCTGGGTAAATGCAAACAGGTAGTTTTGCGGGTCTTCGTTGGCAAGGCAGCTTTCAACATGAAGCACTAACGGCATAGACTGAGCGTTATCTGGAGATACCACGCACAAACTGTATACCTCGTTAACGGTGTTGAAAGCACGGGAAATAAGATACTCAGTTTGCTCACCGTAGCTAAGGGCAATAACTTTTCGTCCAAAAGAGAATTCATAGTTACCCGTTGTGCTTTCCTCACCGTGCACTCTTACGAAAGTACCTGACAAATTCGTTTCGTCGTCAGGCGTAAAGGTGTAAGTGGCTTGCGATACACTTCTGCCTTCTAATGTTGGTGCGTAAATGTCGCCTGTGAAGCGGGTTACATCAAAGGTGTTAGGGAAGAGCGTGCCTAATTCGGCTTCAAGGTAATTTACGAAATGGCTGATAGCCAGTGCTTTATCCACAAGCGTAGCACTGGCTCCGCCAGCAGAACCAAGCCACACCTCTACATCGGCTGCAAAATCAGCATCAGATTGATTAAAGAAATCTTCAATGGTTTGCCCTTCGTCGAGGGTTGCCACTGCTACATCGCCAGCACTGGTGCTTAACGTTATACCGTTACTTGGGTCGCCATCAGTATCAAGAGATTGTAAAAGTCGAAGTGTGTTTACGACCGACTGGTTAAAAGGGTTGTCGGTTGCGAATAGGTCAAGAGGAGAGATAACGCTCGATGCCGGGGTTTCTGGAAACGCCAGCTGACCTATGCTGAAAGCGAGCTGTTCGCCTCTGAAGTAAGAGTATTCACCCTGCGCATTAGTGGTGCCGTTTTCCACAGAAGCAGAGGAATAATTAATTCCTTCAACGGGGCTATCAACAAATATGCCAGTCAGTGCTGGATCGGGGGGGAGGGTTACGTTGGTAGAGCTTTTCTCGCCACAGGCAGTAACGAGAATAACACCACCCATCAGGGCAGCAATTTTCGTGAGTTTCATGGTACTCAATCTCCATATTTTACTGGGCGTACTACCGCACTACATGTCCGCTCCAGCTTTATTATGTGGAAAAGGCCGGGTTTCCCCGGCGCAGACAATTAGTAGAACTTAATGTTTACACCCAGCTGATAGCTGCGGCCGTACTCTTCTTTCTGGTACAGAATATTACCGCCGCTTAACGCGTTACCTTGGAAGTAGCGAAGGTCTGACTCCTCGGTAAGGTTGATGGCGTCAAAGTACAATTGTGCGTACTCGGTAATGTCGTACTGAAGTTTAAAGTCTAAGCTTTTAACCGAATCTTGATATTGGTCACCCCAAATCTTGCAGGACTTAGGGTCGTTAAGATCGGCAGTAACTGGGCAAGAGCCAATTTGTTCAAGAACTTCAGAACGCACGTTACCAATTAAGCGAGCTGAGAACGTTTCACTTTCCCAACCAAACACAAGGTTGAAGGTGGTATCAGCTTGATCAGGCAGTGCCACTTTGCCTTGACGAATACTGCCATCAAGCGTGGCTTCACTATCTAAGATGGTGGCATTACTTTGAATGAATAAACCATTCTCGAAGTACTGGTTGTAGCTAAGCTCTAACCCGATAACCGAGGCCTTATTACCGTTTACGGTAATATTAATCTCGTTTAGGTATAAGTCCTGCGGAATAACAAACTCAGTAACCTGGTTTACCGGAAGCGTAAGCGGCAGGTCGTTAAGCGCCATGCCAATTCCGTTTACATCCACAATAAAGTTGTCGATGTCTTTATAGAAAATAGCCGCTTCCATAAAGAGGTTTTCGCTTGGATACCAGCCAATTGACGCATCGTAGTTAATAGATGTCATTGCAACGAGATTAGGGTTACCCACATCTAGTGCATTATCAGAACCGAGCACATATTGGCTTAACTGTTGAAGCGATGCGCCACCTTGACTGTCATCACAATCGTCCGAACCCGGAGGGCAAAGCTCGATATCGCTGTCAAACACGGCAAATGCACGGGCTTGTTTAAACGATGGGCGAGTAAAGCTGGTCCACGCCGCTGCACGCACTAGGAAGTTTTCACTGGGCTCCCATTTAATGTGCGCACTAGGGAAAAACTCGCTGTATTTAATAGATGCTTCAGGCAGTGGAATGGCGATATCCAGCGCGCCCGCACCTGCACCATTAAATTCAAAGTCATCGTTTTCTAGCGAAAGAAAACCGGTGGAAGAGAACTCGGTTTGAGCCCAACGAACACCTGTTATTAACGTGGCGTCAGGCCCCAGAGGTAACTCTGCCATAGCATACACCGCCTGCGTATCTTCGGTGATGCTGTAGTCGCCCTTAGTGCTTTCAATGGATACTTCGCCATTTGTGGCAGGTACCACCGTTTGACGGGTTGCATTAACAATTTGGTCCACTACACCGCGACTTTCAAAAGGCAACTGGAATGCACTGTTTGAAGGAATCTGGGTGTCGTAGTCGGCAAGTGTAGAGTTGACTGCGGCAATACATGCGTCGTCGCTACAGTCACTGGCAGAAGGGTCAAAGCTCCAACGGTCTTTATCGCGTACATGGTCGCGCTCACTTACCTGCACACCGAACTTAATGGTGTTTAACCAGTCATTAAAAATGTCGGTTCGCAGATTAAGGTTTACCGTCTTAATTTCATCAATTCGGGTTCCGCCTTCTAAAAACAGATTATCAAATTGATAATTTGAAAGGTCAGAACCATCGCCGCTACCCGACGTGCCAAAAATGCTGTTTTCCGGGTCGTAGGTTAGACCTGCGATTTCCGCAGCTTCCTGCGGGCTTAAAATACGAGCATTAATGTTGTCTCGACCACCTTGGCCATAAACAATCAGGTCTCGTTCACGAAACTGAACGCGGCGGTCACCGGTTGAGTCTTCTTCTGAGCGAGATTGAGCATATTCATAGTCAAACACGAAACGTTCAGCAATACGGTTTTCACCCCCTAAGCTGAACGTTATGGTTTTGTTTTTACTTTCTTGTAGGAAGTGCTGGTGGAACACATCTATATCGCTAAGAATAAACTCTTTCGTAGCGCCGTTTACGTAAACGATTTCATCGTTTCCTACAGAGCCTGCATCTTGAAAGTCGTAAAATTCACGCTGCGCGCGATCGTCATCTTCAAATTGTGTGAACGTACCTTTGGCATAATAGTAGGCGTCGGCAGAGGGCTTATACTCTAAGTTAAGCGCAGCAGCTTGGCGGGTTCTGCCAGCAATCTCACGACGAATTTCTAACTGAGAAGGCGCGAGAATTTCGTCACCTTGAGCAATTTCTTCTTCCGTTTTACCCAAGTCAGCGGTGTAAAACTTCATTTCGTTGGTGCTGTGGTGGCGCGTTTCGTCTATCTGGGTTTTTCGGTCTTCGTGAGAGATGGCAAAGCCAATACCAAAGGTGTTGTCGAGGAAAAACTGGGTGCCGTCTAAGCTAAATTTTGGAGAGTGCTCTTCGCGGGCTTCTGAGTACGCGTCCTGAATACGCATTTTTAAAGTGTTTTTACCGCGATCAAACGCTGAAATTGCTTTTACGTTTACTGTGCCGCCAATGGAATTCAGGTTTTGGTCTGGTGTAAGGGTTTTAAGCACCTCAATGGTTCCTAGCAGGTCAGCAGGAAGTGCGTCTAAGCCCACTTTCCGCTCTTCGCCTGCACCAGACATTTGTGCGCCGTTCATATTTATTGATACGAAGCCGGGCCCTAAGCCTCGAACGGTAACAAACTTACCTTCGCCTTCTGAGCGCTGTAGCGTTACACCTGGCAATCTTCGAAGAGACTCCGCTACGTTTTGATCGACAAAGTTGCCTAAGTCATCGGTAGAGATAACAGAGCTAAAGCCATTCTTCATGCGTTCTAAGTCACGCGCTTTTAGGTCTGCCTGTTTAACACCCTTTACTTCAACTACTTCAATTTCGCTAGGGGTTTCATTTGTTTCAGTTTGCTCGGTATTTTCCTGAGCCGGTGCAGTACTTTGCGCCATGGTGGAAAACGCCGTGGACACGGCTAGAGCGAGGGCTGTCCATTGAAACACTTTCATGTTTTGAACTCCTAAATTCCAAAATCGACATAGCTGTAGTATTTGTAGTTTGCTATGCCACCGGTGGCAGTATTGATCTTGTAGTTTAGGAATGCATTATTATTTAACGTTTATTTCACAAATTATTAATATATGAATATTTAGCCGTCACAATGTGGGAATTCCAGCAAGTACGCGCCATGAATTCTCTTCGTGGAAAGTCAGTGGAGGAGCAGTGTCGGCGGTAAAATAGTTGCGGTAATTCGTCCAGTCAATTACATCTAATTCGCTGTCTATAATCCCATTTTTGCTGTTGTATTGATTGTGTTGTATTTGCGTAATTATGCGCTCATCCACGGGATCTAGCCCTCTTCCAGCGCGAGTAAGGTTAGCACCGACCTGTTTGCTTTCAATCAGGCTTGCCCACGTCTGCTGTGTTGTTAGCTGTGCATCGCCTAGTTGATCTATTTTGTCTTGATGAAAAGGCGCGTTTGAAAGGGAGCGAGCAAGCACAGCTTTTTCTTTTTCCGAGCCAGCTTTGGCACTTTTAACATCTATACCTTTGCTATTGTCTGAAGACATATCGCTATGGCCTTTCATCAGGTTTTCAGCAACGTACAGTCGAGTGAGTGATTCCTTATCGTCCCATAGTTGAAAAAACCATATTTTCTTTGTTGCGGGCCCAGGCGCGTAGACATTCCCCACCAGATTCGCAATGCCGTTTTCGCCGCCATAGGCTGAGTTCTTTTGCCAGTTAGCAATGACATTGTTTCGAATATCAACGAACTCTTGCTGTTGGGGGTAAGGTGGGTTCAGTCGCCATCCATTAATGCGAGGGTTTCTGCTGGTATGATTGACTAAAATATTACGTAGAAAGCTAGCGTTGCTGCCGCCCCAAATACCGCCATAACCGTGGCTGCCTTTATGGTGTCCGGCGTTGTTTAAACTCTCTGAAAGAATGCTGTTTTGTAGTGTAAAGCGCTGATTATTGTAGAACGAACCTACCTCGTCCTTTGACCAACTTAGCGAGCAGTGATCGATGATGACGTCAATAGTGTTTCTTACAGTGACCGCGTCGCCTTCTTTACTGTCTTTCCCTGGCCTAAAACGCATGTGACGAATAATAACCTGGTTAGCTTCAACGCTTGTGGAAGCACCGGAAACCACAATTCCGTGAGGAGAAGTTTGGCCTGCAATCGTGACATTGTCGTGCTTTATCTCTAAGTCTTTTTCAAGGACGATAACACCAGATACATTAAAAACAATTAGTCTCGGATAGTCTTGCGCCACCGCCCAACGCAACGTCCCTTCTTGTGGGCTTTTCGCATTGTCAGACAACGAGTTAACAACTAACACTTTACCTTGGTTTCCACCTTGCGTGTATTTACCAAAGCCCAGCGCTCCTTCAAACGCTAAGGGTTGAGCGTGACAATTAGTCAGTACAAAAAGCAAGACGATTGCGACAAGAAATTGGATGGATTTATGTTTCATTACTGCATGTCCTGCTCAAAAGGTTGGGCACTGATGGTTGGAAGACGAGCGATATCTTTAAGTTTTGTGCTCCATGCCTGCAAAATCTTAAAGTCGTGGATCACGCCGTCTAGTTCTATCGCTAAAATTGATACAAGCTCACCGTCTCGCATAAAGACCGGCACGGCAACCAGCGTTACATTTCGCGGTAAATAGTGGCTAACAGCAAAGCCTCTGGTGCAGGTTGTTGCTCGTAGTTTCGCGGCTTGATGTTCATCAAAATAAGCAGGGTGATTACTGTCGTCCATGTTTTGATACTTTGGGTGGTATGCCAACATGACGTGGCCCGCAGCAGATTCAAATAGGGGCAGCTTTGTTCCTGGCCTAATCGTTGTTATTTGTTTGTCTCTGGCGTCTAAAACATCGATAACAAACGCACAATAGTCACCAAGCGTACAGATAATGGCGCTAGCGTTAGTTGGCGCAATAATTTTTGAAAGCTCGGGCGCAACTATTCTCTGAACGTATCGGCTGCGTGAGTTTGCTGCGCTAATTTCGTAAATGCGTGTGCCATAGAAGTATTTTGTACCACGCTTTTCTACTACACGTTCACTGGTTAATGTTCTCAGTAACCTAAAAACCGACGTGCGGGGAAGATTGAGCGCAGACTCGATTTCAGAGGCACTTAAACCTGAGCGAGACTCGGCGATGGCTTGACATAGCTGCAGCGCCTGCATAACACTGGGAATTACATACCTTTCCATCTTTTTGCGGCCCCAAAATCAAGATAACACTGCCTGATATTAACACGAATTAAACAAAATGCTACCGGTGGCATTTTAAAATAATGATGATTTTTAGAACAGTTGCGTTGTGAAATGAGGACACGTTAATGTGCGATTCATCGCATTAATAAGACGCCTGGCGATTTAAGAATTGCTTAGAAAGCATCACAAAAATTCGGATTGTTAAAACAAATAATTAACAACTACAGATGGCGACAGGAATTATTAAAAGCGTAGTTTAGCCTAGAGAAACCAAAAGCCGCGCTGTTTGTGTGTCAGTGACAGGAAGCGTCTTAGTACAGTGTGAGACTTTCATTAAATGTTAATGAATTGGTTATCAATGCGTTGTACTTCAAATCACAGGCCCTGAAAGCCCTAAGGTGGGTGGCTTGTGCTTGCTTTCAATTATGATTACCCTGCCACGCCTGCACCCAATCAGGTGGAGTTGCATAAATACTTGTGTATTTTCATAAGGCATAACGTTCTATATGGCACCACGTCCTTTCAGTTTCCTAAACGAACTGAATTCACTAATTAGACCCGCAGTAAACTACACCAATGGTGTGGGCGCTATGCTGTGGTTGGCTAATATGGTGCTATTGCTGAACATTACGCTAGTTATCAGTGGTACTTTGGCTGACTCAGCAGAGTTCGTCAGTGCATTTAATGAAAGTTTGGTTGTAGAGCCTCTTTTCATTGCCCTTGCTAATCACACACTTTCACAATTTATCGTTCCTACCATAGCGCTGGTATTAGTGGGCCTTTTGGTAAAAGCCACGGCGATAGCAAAGGCGCAAATAACAGAACAGCGCAGACCTCTTCCTTATCTTTGCCCTACATTTCCCCAACCTTTTGTTCAAACGGTTGGCAGTAGAGCGCCCCCACTTTTTAGTTAAACGTCTCCGATTTAATTATTTAACGCCGAAAGCGTTGCGCAGTAAGTGCGACAAAGCTTTATCGGTGTGTTTTTCGATGCTGTAACGCCGCCATTCTCTATTAAGCGGCCCAGTCATCGCCGTTTAACTTGTGGGTTATAGGAACTTGTTTTGTCTATTCGTAACCTTTTTACTTTAATTGTTGCTGGTGCAGGGCTGACGTTGGCCGGTTGCAGCGGCGGCGTGCTTGACCCTAAAGGGCAAGTGGGTATGGATGAAAAGAATCTGATTATTCTTTGTACCATCCTAATGCTGATTGTTGTTGTTCCCGTTATTTTTCTTACGCTTTACTTTGCGTGGAAGTATCGCGCTAGTCGCGATTTCGAAATTTATACCCCTAAATGGGCACACTCGACCAAAATAGAAGCGGTGGTGTGGTCCATTCCAATTCTCATTGTCGTGTCGTTGAGTGTGATCACCTGGCGCTCTACTCACGCACTCGACCCTTATGCACCGCTAGAAGGTCAAGGAGAGCATCTTACTGTTGAAGTAGTCTCGCTTAACTGGAAGTGGCTGTTTATTTACCCTGAACAAGGTATCGCAACGGTCAATGAATTGGTGTTTCCAGCCAATAAACCCGTTGCGTTTAAGATTACTTCTGAAAGCACCATGAATTCGTTTTTTATTCCTCAGCTAGGAAGCCAGATTTATTCCATGGCGGGAATGGAAACCAAGCTTCATCTTATCGCCGACGAGCCAGGTACGTACAAAGGCATTTCTTCAAATTACAGCGGTGCGGGATTCACTGGCATGAAGTTTAACGCTATTGCCACACCTACCGAGGATGACTTCGAGGCGTGGGTTGCCAGCGTTAAGCAGTCGCAAACATCGTTAACGTCAGGTGCCTACGAGCAGCTTGCTGAGCCAAGCGAAAACAATCCGGTGACCTATTTCAGCAAAGTCGATGACGGTTTATTTCATAACATTGTTATGAAATACATGAAAGATCACGGCTCTATGGATTTCTACAACAAGCCGGAAAATGCCGCCATGGGCGAACATCACGCCATGCCTGAAATGCAACACAGCCATCACCAAGAGGATGCACAATAACCATGTCTTTATTAGGTAAATTATCTATTGAGGCCGTACCCTATCACGAGCCGATTATTATGGTGACACTTGCTGTTGTGGCAGTGGTGGGTGTGGTCATTGCCATGCTTATCACCAAGCACAAACAGTGGGGAACCCTGTGGTTTGATTGGATAACGTCTGTCGACCACAAACGTCTTGGAATTATGTACATTGTGTTGGCTATGATCATGCTGCTGCGTGGCTTCGCCGACGCCATTATGATGCGTACTCAGCTTGCAATGGCAACCAATGGTGCGCCCGGGTATCTGCCGCCAGAGCACTACGACCAAATCTTCACAGCCCATGGCGTTATCATGATTATCTTCATGGCGATGCCGTTTATGATTGGGTTGATGAATATCATTTTGCCACTACAAATTGGTGCTCGCGATGTGGCGTTTCCATTTTTAAATAACTTAAGTTTTTGGCTGACCGCAGGTGGCGCAATTCTAGTAAATGTGTCTTTGGGGTTAGGTGAATTCGCAAAAACAGGGTGGGTTGCTTATCCGCCGCTAGCCGGGTTGGAGTTTAGTCCCGGGGTTGGCGTCGACTATTATATATGGGCCCTGCAGATATCCGGGGTCGGTACGCTGCTAACCGCCGTAAACTTCCTAGTTACCGTGTTTAAAATGCGTGCGCCCGGCATGAAGTTAATGCAAATGCCTATTTTTACATGGACCTGTACGTGGGCAAACATTCTGATTGCTGCTTCGTTCCCTATTCTTACGGCTGTGTTAGCCATGCTAACCCTAGACCGCTACATGGACTTCCACTTCTTCACGAATGAAGCCGGTGGTAACTCGATGATGTATATCAACCTATTCTGGGCGTGGGGACACCCTGAGGTTTATATTCTGGTACTGCCTGCATTTGGTATTTTTTCGGAAGTTATATCTACGTTTACCGCTAAGCGCCTGTTTGGCTACAAGTCGATGGTGTATGCGTCGGGTGCCATTGCCATTCTTGGTTTTATTGTCTGGCTACATCACTTCTTTACCATGGGTTCGAGCGCCAATGTGAACGCCTTCTTCGGCATTATGACTATGGTTATTGCCGTACCCACGGGCGTGAAACTGTTTAACTGGCTATTCACCATGTATCGCGGTCGCTTAATATTGAGTGTGCCTGTACTGTGGACGTTAGGCTTTATGGTGACCTTCACCATTGGCGGCATGACAGGGGTGTTACTTGCTATTCCAGGTGCTGACTATGTACTTCATAATAGCTTGTTTCTCATTGCGCACTTTCACAACACCATTATTGGTGGTGCGGTATTTGGCTATCTGGCTGGCTTTGCTTTTTGGTTCCCGAAAGCCATGGGCTTTAAGCTTGACGAAAAAACCGGAAAAGCAGCCTTTTGGTGCTGGCAAATTGGTTTCCTTTTGGCGTTCATGCCCCTATATGTGCTTGGCTTTTTGGGTATGACACGCCGCTTAAATCACACCGACAATCCTGACTGGAATATCTGGTTATACATTGCTGCATTTGGTGCGTTTGTTATAGCAATTGGTATTTTCTTCCAGCTACTTCAGCTGTTTGTAAGCTTCAAAAACAAAGAAAAGCTTAACGATACAACGGGCGATCCGTGGAATGGTCACACGCTAGAGTGGTCAACGGCGTCACCGCCTCAGTTTTACAATTTTGCCAAGATACCTCACATCAAAGACATTGATGCGTGGACGGATATGAAGGAACGCGGCGAGTCGTATCAACGCCCTGAAAATTACGCGCCTATTCATATGCCAAAAAATACTTCAGCCGGTGTGTTTATGAGTATGAGCTTTACTCTAATGGGCTTTGCCCTTATCTGGCATATCTGGTGGCTTGCTGTTGTCGGTTTAGTGGCGGGGAAAGGCGTATTTATTAAGCGTTGCTATACCTCGGATGTTGATTACTACGTGCAGGTAGATGAGGTTGAACGAGTTGAAGCTACGCACTTAAGTGCCAATACAGTGGGAGGTCGCTCATGAGTACTATTGCAACATCAAGCGCCGCATCAATGCCGCATGAACACGCACACGAAGAACATCATGAAAACAACACGGTGTTTGGTTTCTGGTTGTATTTAATGACCGACTGTTTGTTGTTTGCTTCTTTCTTTGCCACCTATGCCGTGCTGTTTATGAATACGGCGGGGGGGGTGTCTGGCAAAGATATTTTCGAGCTCAACTTTGTCGCAGTTGAAACAGCCGCTCTGCTTTTAAGCAGCATTACCTTTGGCTTTGCCATGATATGTGCTCACCGACAAAACAAGTCAGGCGCCCTTGCTTGGCTGGCGGTGACATGGGCACTGGGTGCGTGTTTTATTGGTATGGAAGTGTACGAATTCCACCACCTTATTGAGCATGGTAACGGGCCGCAGCAAAGTGCGTTTTTAACGGCGTTTTTCTCGCTAGTGGGGCTGCACGGAATGCACGTTACAGCGGGTCTTATTTGGATGACGATCATGTTTATCGAAGTAACCCGCCGAGGTCTAGGTGAGCAAACCGTTACCCGACTTAGCTGCTTAAGCTTGTTTTGGCACTTCCTCGATATCGTATGGATATGTGTATTTACCGTAGTGTACTTAATGGGGGCAATGTAATGGCGTTACACGATGCAAAATTAGCTTCAAATACGGACGGTCACGCTTCATCGACCCACAATAGTGATGACGTACATGGCGATGTAAAGTCTTATGTAATTGGTTTCATTCTATCTGTGGTGCTCACCGCTATTCCGTTCACTCTAGTGATGAATGGCGACCTATCTAAAGTTACCACGATTTGGAGCGTGGTAACCTTGGGCTTGGTTCAAATTTGGGTGCACCTTAAATACTTTTTGCACCTTAACTTTGTTACCGAAGAAGGCAGAGCCAATACGTTTTCGTTCTTATTCAGTGCGCTTATTATTTTCATGGTGGTTGGGTTATCCGTTTGGATTATCTACGAATCAAATGCCATGATGATGTATTAGCAAGTCTCTGTATATGCGTGGTCTAGCCTGACGATCAAGTCAGGCTTTTCAATGTGTTTACTTCATCGCGGTCAGTACGATAAGCCCTCACGTTTTGCCCTTCCATTGGGGCAACCTATTTGGGGGGCAACATTGGGGCTTCTCAGTACACCTTGATACGTGTCTAAATGGGCGCGTTCTAAATTTGGATTTTACCCATGACCTCTACTTATAAACGTTACCTCTCAGTTAGCAAGCCCGGCATTATTATGGGCAATGCTATTTCGGTAACGGGCGGTTTCTTACTCGCGTCCCGTGGCGATATAGATTATTGGCTATTGCTCGCAACGCTCATCGGTTTATCGCTGGTGGTGGCTTCAGGTTGTGTCATCAATAACTGCATTGACCGAGATATCGACGGCAAAATGCAGCGCACGGCTAGCCGGGTTACGGTAACAGGCGAGTTGCCATTACTTACTGCGATGTTGCATGGTGCTGTGCTAGGCATTTCGGGGTTCGGCTTGTTAGCAGCTTACACCAACCTTACCGCGGTATTTTTTGCCGCTTTTGGCTACGTCATTTATGTGGGGGTTTACAGCCTGTATATGAAGCGAAATTCGGTGTATGGCACCTTCGTTGGCAGTTTGTCGGGGGCCGTTCCGCCCGTAGTCGGTTATTGCGCCGCGAGCGGTCAGTTTGATATGGCTGCGGCTATTTTGCTGGGTATGTTCAGCATTTGGCAAATGCCCCATTCTTATGCCATCGCTATCTTTAGATACAACGACTATAAGGCGGCTGGCATTCCGGTATTGCCTGTATCGCAAGGTATTGCGAAAGCAAAACGCCATATCGTCCTTCATATTGCGTTATTTGCTTTAGTAGTAATGCTGCTTCCACTCAGCGGTTATACGGGTATTGGCTTTTTAACAGTAGCTTTCGCAACAAGCCTTTGGTGGCTGTTGATGGCGCTGCGCGGATACAGACCCGACATCAACGTAGAAGGCTGGGCAAAACGTGTTTTTGGTTTCTCCATTGTGAATATAACGCTGTTATCTATCGCTATGTCACTGGACTATCATACGTCAGTAACGAGTCTGTTTGCGCTCTCGTTCTAATTGACGTGTTTCGACTCACTCGGCGAGGTTGGCTTGGGAGCTTCCAATGCAGTGTGCGTATAGCAACGCATTCACTTTGGGCAATCAAGACGTGTAGATTGGGCGCATAGTCTGGCATAAATTAGCAATCAGGCCTGACCGAGTGCTTTTTGCCCTCTGTACAAGCGAATAATGGTAAAGCTATTAACTGCCAGTAGCGTAGCTTCAAGCAGGGTGCCGCCAATAGAGCCGACAATAATATTGTTGGTTAGCCAACATATAGCGCCGCATAAAAACGCTAAACGCATACGTATTCCCGACAATCAAAATAAGGCATAAGTGCCTATGCACGTGCCCAAAATAGGGAATAAATCGTACCAAACTTCGGCCAAATACAGCCCTGCTGCTAAGGCGTGTTGATCTTTCGTGATTAG
>NZ_CACSIH010000097.1:0-2991 GCF_902705805.1 Alteromonas alvinellae
TGTCAATAGGGCCTTGGTGAACGGTTACGTAGGTTGTGCCACATTCCGCGGCCTGATCCGAACGCGTTAGCTCAAACTCGTTTATCATGCAGGTACTCGGCTCAGTCTTAGTTTTGGATTAACCGGTGTAAGTACCACTTCTTTTGCGATAGCCCAGATATATGCGGCCATTTCTCTGGCTATCGCGGTGATGATTAAATTGTAGTGTTTACCCTTTTTACTCATGCGCTGATAGCGTTTGTACAGACGCAGCTGTGCTTTCCAAGCAATATCGACGATGTCTTTGGGTAAGCCTTCTTGCCTTAACTGTAATTCGGTAGAGACATTCGCTGGATACCGATAGCTGTGCGCGCCTTCAATCAGCAAACGCCGTGCTCGGCCATTTCCCGCTTTAGTAATAGCACCTAAGTGCCGCTTTCCGCCTGATGACTGTTCGCTGGGGACTAAACCTAAATATGCCATGAGTTTTCTTGGATGGTCGAAACGGTGTAAATCGCCAAGCTCTGCTACCACGCCAACAGCAACGAGCAATCGAACACCGCGCATCGCCTGAACGGCTTTCACCACCGGATAATAACGCCATTGGTGCACATGGTGGGTTAACTCATTGTCGAGCCTTTCCAGTCGCCGGATACGCTCTTCTATAGTTTGTAGTTGCTCCTGCAAGACTATTTGCTGGGCCGGATGAGGCAATATTAATTCAGTGAGCCAGCGAAGGTGTTTCTTCGACCAGTTGGCTGTACCCTCATAACGAATGTTGTTGCGCAGCAGTAGTGCTTTAAGCTGGTACTTGGCTTCCTTTAAATCTTTCATTGCCGCTTCTCGAGCACGGGATAAGTCACGCACGGCTTCATCTTCCGGCTCAGGTACATAAATGGGGGTAAGGTCTTCCGACTTTAGCAACTTCACCAGTTTCAGCGCATCTCGGCGGTCGGTCTTAATTCGCTCTCCAGGCTTTTTGGGAATAAGAGACGGAGCCACGACATAGCAACAATGCCCTAAGCTTGTTATCAGCCGATAAATCCAGTAGCCACAAGGCCCAGCTTCATATACGACGTGAAGTGTTGCGCCGGGATATTTAGATTCAAACTGACGAAGCAGCTTTTTTACACTAACTTTTGATGAAGGTATCCGTCCGTAGTGGACAGGGCTGGCACCACGTTGCTCCTCACAATAAGCTACTTCATGGAATTCTTTGTGCGTATCCAAGCCGATAAAAATCATGCTATGTTTATTCATGCTAGCCTCCAAATGATTTAGTCTTAAGCAAACTAATTATGGCACTGGCTTTCAGCTAACCCACGAAAATGCGGAGGCTAGCATTTCACTGGAGTCATTGTATCTATAAGGCATAAGTTTTGACTGAGCTGGTATTCTTTATCTTATTCGGAATTGTTCTCGGGCTTTGGATAAGAGCCAGTATTAGAGCCAGTAAACTCTTCGAGAAAGCGCATGAAGTAAAGGGTAATTTTTCTAAGCAAATAGAAAAACAACTTGCACATTATGATCAAATTTTTGGCATGGTATTCGGAAATCCAGAAAACTATCCACTTTATCGGCCAGAGCTTCTCCCATATGTTAAGAGTGTCAGGGCTGCATTTAAGCAAGCCTGGTTCAGCATTGCTCTTTTCGCTATTTACTTGATAATCAGCAATGCCTTATAACAAACAAATTAAGGCGTGTGCACTTCGCGCACACTGGGACACAAACACGTGGGCGGCTTCGCCATTATGCCCCACGCAACTGCGCCGCTTAGCTTAATGTTATGCGCCAAAGCGTACAGGATTTACATCCATACTTTTATGAAGGATTCTTATGACCAGAATTTCCTGACTGCCCGTTTGTTTATAGAAAATAACATGGCTACCTTGAGGAAACTTTCTGTATCCATCTCTTATTTCATCGCAGCTTTTACCAATATCAGGATTTTCAGACAACATCCAAAATGAGTCGTCGAATTGTTTAAGATATACATTACGCTGATCTCGGCCCCATTTCCGTTGCGTAAACAATGCAATATCTTTTAGATCTAATTTTGCTAATACGGTTAACTTAAATGGTTTCACTCGTTTAATTCACCGTCTAGTTCTGATATCAGATGCTCAAGGTCGTATTCAGCCTCGCCGCTTTCTTCACCTGCTACAAGTAATTGACGCAGAGTGTTTAATTTGGTTTCCTGTATTTCTAGCAAGCGAAGAGCTGAACGAATCACCTCACTCGCTGAACCATACCGGCCAGTTTGAATTTGGCTAGCAATAAAGCCATCAAAATGGTCTCCAAGGGTAATGCTGGTGTTTTTAGCCATCTGATTTCTCCAAGTACCAATATATACCTAATTATGGTACTTGCGCGATGTAAGTCAATAGCGCATAACAATCACATTAAGCCGCTCGCAGGCTCGCTGGGAGGCATACACGCAGGGCGGCTTCGCCATTATGCCCCACATGTCTGCGCCCCTTATTTAAAAGTTAGGTGTCGCGTGTGATTAAACATTGCTGTAATGAAATGGAATTAGCAATCAAGTTTGATTGTAACCATCACAAAGATGAATATGAATGTCCAGATACACTGATTTCATATAATCCAAAATTCGACGAGTACGGCATAATCATCCATGATGGCGGTACCGCTACTTCGGGTATCTCATATTGTCCTTGGTGTGGTTCAGAACTACCAAAGTCAAAAAGAGATCTTTGGTTTGACACCCTGGAAGCCCTCGGCTTTGATGACCCGAGTGAGCAAGATATACCAAAACAGTTTCAAGGGAGTGATTGGTATCGTAACACCTAACAAACAAATTATGGCACTCGCTGGGACGCTGCCATGTGGGCTCCCTTCGCTTCGCTCGGTATTATAGCCTACGTATTTTTGCCCTTTATGCGGGTGTTATATGCAATTGGTCAGAATAACTTTTTAACATCGCGATAAAAGTTTTCATGAGAGCCAAGAGCTATCAATTCAAGTATTACAGTGCCATCCTCGTAGCTGTAA